>NZ_JAKJSY010000011.1:0-129526 GCF_050337445.1 Vibrio minamisatsumaniensis
ATCTGGTAGCGAGTCGTTTTTTCGATAACTTCTGCTTTAACAAAGCCACTGATATTGGCTGACTCCGTAGTTTGTAACTGCTGGCGCTTGGCATAAAAAGTAGAAAGACTTAACCCATTACGCTCACAGAAGACCCGTTGTGATAGATGACTGGATTGGTATTGCTCGAACAAGGTTTGCCATTCTTTGTTGGTGCGCCGTTTTGCCATTTCAAATCTCCTTGTAGTTGGAGATTTGATCTTATGGCGGACTGAGGATGATTAGAATGTGGGGTTTATGACGCGCTTACCGATTTTCATTCAATGATTTACGATGTAAAACAATAAAGTTCAATTAGCGCAGCTATTGATAAACTTGTTGCTACTTTTCTTTAGGCAAAAAAAACACCGCCATAAGGCGGTGCAAACAAATTTGACAGACAGGTCAAAATAAATATAGAAAGTACATGTCTCATTTCAGCATATTGCTACAACAAAACATTTGGTAGAACGCTACCTAACTCGAAAATGACGAGTTTGCAAACACAACATCGCAGGAGCCGAGCCAATTGATTCTGGAAAGAACCAAGCCGTTCAGGCTAGCTACTGCGGAACGAAATATAGAATTTCTCTAGCGGCTAGGCAATGGACAAATTATAATGTTTCAGATAAAAAAAACTAATGCTTATTTAGAGAGTGACTATGTCTCGTCGATTACCCCCATTAAACTCATTAAGAGTGTTTGAAGCTGCTGCTCGACACTTGAGTTTCACGCGCGCCGCAGAAGAGTTATTTGTGACTCAAGCGGCGGTCAGTCATCAAATAAAAGCACTAGAAGAATTCTTGTCTTTGAAGCTTTTTCGTCGAAGAAACCGCTCTTTACTCCTGACCGAAGAAGGGCAAAGTTATTTCTTAGATATCAAAGATATATTCACATCACTGGCCGAAGCGACTGATAAAGTGCTTGAGCGAAGTGAGAAGGGCGCACTGACCATCAGTTTACCCCCTAGCTTTGCGATCCAATGGTTAGTTCCAAGGCTTGCCGATTTTAATCAGCAAGAACCTGATATTGATGTAAGAATTAAAGCCGTTGATATGGAGGAGGGCTCATTAACTGATGATGTCGACGTTGCCATTTACTACGGGCGAGGTAATTGGTCTGGCTTACGAGCGGATAAGCTTTATCAAGAGTACCTAATTCCTTTGTGTTCTCCTTCAGTATTGCTAGGGGCAAAACCATTAGAAACGCTAAGTGATTTAGCATGTCATACGTTATTACACGATACCTCTCGAAAAGATTGGAAACAGTTTACCAAGCAAAATGGTATCGACGGCGTCAACGTGAACCATGGCCCGATCTTCAGCCATTCGACAATGGTGCTGCAAGCTGCGGCTCACGGACAAGGAATTGCACTGGGCAACAATGTCTTGGCGCAGCCTGAAATTGAAGCGGGTCGCTTGATTGCACCATTTGATGAGGTATTGGTCAGTAAGAACGCTTTCTATGTGGTTTGTCATGAGAAACAAGCCGACATGGGTCGTATCGCGACCTTCCGTGACTGGATGCTAGCGAAAGCACAGAGTGAGCAAGAGGATCTGCTGGATGAATAATGTCACCATTGACGGTGAAGGCAACCCTGTTACTTTTATTTTCGCACATGGTGCTGGCGCAGGTATGGATCATGAGTTCATGCGATTGGTTGCTAAAGGATTGGCCTTGAAAGGGATACGAGTGATTCGTTTCAATTTCCCGTACATGATTAAGCGTGCCGAAGAGGGGAAGCGTCGTCCTCCTGACAGAGCGCCTAAGCTACTTGAAGCTTACCAAGGTATCATTGAGCAGTGTTGTGATGCCGATAAGCTTGTGATTGGCGGTAAGTCGATGGGAGGACGTATGGCAAGCCATTTGTCTGAAGTTAATAAGGTGGCTGGCATCGCGTGTTTAGGTTTTCCTTTTCATCCACCGGGTAAGCCAGAAAAATACAAAGGTGAGCACTTAGCTGAGTTGAAAAAGCCATGTTTGATTTTACAAGGCGAGCGTGACACCTTTGGTAAGCGTGAAGAGTTTGCTGACTTTGATCTGTCTGACTCGGTACGTGTCGAGTTTATCCCAGATGGCGACCACAGCTTTAAGCCTCGTAAGAGTTCTGGTTACACCGAACAGCAGAACATGGCGTTAACCGTTGAGAAACTATCAGCGTTTATCAAAGAGGTGCTCGATGAGAAGTAAGTATTTACTATCGTTTGCTGGTTTATCTGGCGCGACTGCTGTGATGCTTGGCGCCTTCGCCGCCCACGGTTTGAAGGCTATCCTGCCTGAATATCTGCTCGGTGTGTTTGAGACCGGTGTTCAGTACCAGTTTATCCATACTTTGGCGATATTGGCGTGTGGTGCTCTGCTGCAGATGAAACTTGGTGCTAAATCACAAAAATATTTTTTCATTGCGGCAATTTGCTTTATCATCGGCATCCTTTGTTTTAGTGGCAGCCTTTATGGCTTGGCACTGACAGGAATAAAATGGTTTGGCCCTATCACTCCGTTTGGTGGTCTACTATTTATCATTGGTTGGGGAGTCTTCTCCTTCGCTGCTTTGAATATAAAAGAGGTAACTCAGTGAAACACGTACTACTTTATTGTCGCTCTGGTTTTGAAAAAGAATGTGCTGGCGAAATTCAAGACAAGGCAACACAACTGGAAGTGTTTGGTTTTCCTCGCCTAAAGAATAATACAGGCTTTGTATTGTTTGAATGTTATCAAGCAGGTGAAGCGGACAAGTTGATCAAAGAGATCGATTTCCAATCACTGATCTTTGCTCGTCAAATGCTAGCAGTGGCTGTTGAAATCAAAGACCTGCCAACAGATGACCGTATTTCTCCAATTCTTGAGGCGCTTTCTCATAAAGAAGGTTTCCCTCGTTGTGGTGATATCCGTATTGAAACGCCAGACACTAACGAAGCAAAAGAGCTTTTGAAGTTCTGCCGTAAGTTTACCGTGCCGATGCGTCAAGCGATGCGTGGTAAAGGCCTGATGACTGCGAAAGATAACGCTAAGAAGCCTGTACTTCATTTATGCTTCATCGCTCCGGGTCACTGTTTTGTTGGTTACTCTTACCCAACCAATAACTCACAGTTCTTTATGGGTATCCCTCGTCTGAAGTTCCCATCAGATTCGCCAAGCCGTTCTACATTGAAGCTAGAAGAAGCATTCCACGTATTCATCCCTCGTGATGAGTGGGACGAGCGTCTGGCTCCGGGTATGTGGGGCGTAGATTTAGGTGCGTGTCCTGGTGGTTGGACTTACCAATTGGTTAAGCGCTCGATGTTCGTTCACTGTGTTGATAACGGCATGATGGCAGACAGCCTAATGGAAACGGGTCAAATTAAGCACCATATGGTGGATGGCTTTAAATTCGAACCTGATCGTAAGAACGTAACTTGGATTATCTGTGACATGGTTGAGAAGCCAGCTCGTGTTGCGCACCTCATGGGGGAGTGGATCATCAAAGGTTGGGCAAAAGAAGCACTGTTTAACCTTAAACTGCCAATGAAAGGCCGTTACGATGAAGTACTGCAAGATATCGAGAACCTAAAAGTGTTCCTGATTGAGAACAAAGTGAAGTTCAAGATGCAGGCTAAGCACCTTTATCATGATCGCGAAGAGATCACGGTTCACATTCAAGCGCTTTCAAACATCTCACCGCACTAATACGCGGTTAATAAACATAAAAAACGCTCCTTGTTAGGAGCGTTTTTTTTGTATCAATATTATCGAGTCACAGCGACTTAAGAGTTTGCTTCGTAGCGTATATCTTGCAGATTGAACCCTAAATCAATATCGGTTTTGAGTGCCGATACTTGCTTACATACACGAGCGGATTCGATGTGTTCGTCGAACTTTTTACGATACTTTTTCGGTAGATCTTCTGCTTGATAGGCCGCTTCGATATCTGGGTATGTGGTTAAAATCTCTTTTGCGGCTTTGGGTCCAACGCCCGGGATCCCCGGAACTTGGCTAGAGCTCACGCCAGTTAATCCCCAATAGTCAGCAAGTTGTTCTGGTTTTACGCCGAATTCAGTTTCAATAAAAGGTTTGTCTAACCAACGGTGTTGGAAGTAATCACGAATCTGTAGTGTGGGTGATAACAGCTGGCAATAGCCTTTATCGGTAGAGATGATGGTGACTTTTTCGCCGTGCTCGGCCACTTTCTTGGCAAGTGTTGCCACGAGATCATCGGCTTCATCACCATCAGATAGTAACGAGTCAATACCGAGTTCCCACCAAGCCTGCTGAATAGCATCAAGGCCTTTCATTAATGGTTCTGGCATTGGCTTTCGGTTCTGTTTATAGGCAGGAAGCACTTTGGCACGCCAGCCTCGGTCTTGTAGATGATGATCAAATACCGCAATGATGTGCGTGGGTTGTGATTCGTTTAGGATTCGGTTCAGTGTACGAGTTGTGGTGGTGATGGTTCTTGCTATATCGGTGGGATCCGGTTGAGCAGAGTGCACGCGTCGGATGAGGTTCAAGGCATCGATAATAACAAGATGGATAGACATAAGTATTCCACTAAATAGGCAATAAATAAGGGGCTGCTAGCCCCTTATAGTAACGTATCAATCAGTGAGTTGATACGGTGTTGATGTCAACGTCATGACTTGTTGCTCTGTCTTAGAGCGATGGGCTAGAACCTAGGTGTCAAAGATGACTTAGGACCAATAAGAGTTCCATGATCAGTGTTGACTTGGTGCAATTTTGTAGCAAGGCACGTAGTCAGTGCCGCCCGGCAGTTTCATTCGATGTTGTTCAACAAAGTCATTCAGCAGCTGATCCATCTTAGTCATTAGCTCCTTATCACCATCAATCAGGAATGGGCCATGCTTCTCAATCTCTAGAATACCCTCGGCTTTGACATTACCTGCCACAATACCAGAGAACGCCTTACGCAGATTCGCAGCAAGGCTCTCTGTTTTTTGATCCATATGAAGGTCGAGCGCCGCCATTGATTGATGAGTTGGATCGAATGGCAGTTGGAACTCTGGCTCAATATGCAGTGACCAGTTGTAACTGTATGCATCGCCGGTCTCTTTGCGGTGAGATCGTACTTCTGGCATCGCTTGTTTCATGATTTTCGCTGCGCGAGCTGGATCATCAATGACGATTTCATAATGCTTTTGCGCTTCTTTACCTAACGTTTCACCAATGAATGTATCAATTGAGCGAAAGTAAGCTTCGCTCTCTTTTGAGCCAGTTAAAACGATAGGCATCGGTTGGTCTGCGTTACTCGGGTGCATCATGATCCCCAATATATACAACAGCTCTTCGGCAGTACCTGGGCCGCCAGGGAAAATGATGATGCCATGTGCCATCCGAACAAACGCTTCAAGGCGCTTCTCAATATCAGGCATGATCACCAGTTCATTGACGATGGGGTTTGGTGGCTCTGCCGCAATGATTGACGGTTCGGTAAGCCCTAGATAACGATGATTGGTATAACGTTGTTTCGCGTGACCAATAGCGGCACCTTTCATTGGGCCTTCCATCGCTCCCGGTCCACAACCGGTACAGATGTTCAGTTCGCGCAGGCCTAATTCATTACCGACTTCACGAGTGTATTGGTATTCGTTGGCATTTATGGAGTGACCCCCCCAACATACAATTAGGTTAGGTTCAATGCCTGGCGTTAGCGCACCTGCATTTCTCAAGATACCAAACACAAGGTTGGTGATGTGAGTCGCGTTGGTGAGATTGAGCCTTTGGTTATCGGCGAGATGCATGTTGACGTAAACAATGTCACGTAACACTGAAAATAGATGTTCTTGAATACCCTTAATGATTTCACCATCGACAAATGCATGCTCAGGTGCGTTATTCAGTTCGAGTTTGATCCCACGTTCACGGCGCACCACTTCAACATCAAATGATTGATATTTATCGAGCAACTCTTTGGAGTTGTCGGTGTGACTACCTGAGTTCAGGACCGCTAACGTGCAGTTACGATACAGTTGGTACAGATCACTAGATGCGGTTTTTTTAAGACGCTCAACTTCAAGTTGAGAGAGTAAATCCATGCTGCCAGTCGGGCTAATGTGCGTGATCATAGCGCCTCCTTATTAAGAAGAGCCGGGGCGCCGATTAAGTGCCCCTCAGGCTCGAGAGTGAGAAGCAAGCGTTGAAAGTGTTTGGTTAAAGGTGAGGAGTGTTAACCAGACGAAACGGTTACGACTGCTTGTTTAATGATTTTACCGATTTGCTTAATCGCTAATATACTGCTGTTTAAGTTAAGTGCATGTATATAGCATGACTTACCGAAAAAATGCTTGTTAATTTAATGTTAACTATCAGCTTAGCAAACATTGGGGAAGTGAGTATGTGATAACTATTTGAAAAAATGAAATAAATTAATTACAGAGTTACTTTAGTTCCAAACAAGTTGGTTAGTACCGCGTTTTTTCGCTTTATTTAGTGTTTTATTGAGTCGCTCTAACACTTCTTCCGGAGTATCTGACTCTTTAAATTGGATGCATGTCGCACATAAGGTTATCTTGATTTGTTGGTCACGGAACTTAAATGGCAGGAGGCTCACTTGAGTTTGGATGTTTTGAATCACCTTGTGACAATATTCATCCGTTTGTTCTGGCAGCAATAAAATGAACTCTTCACCAGAAAAACGTGCAACGGTGTCGGTCGTACTGGTCTCTTTAGTGATGGTTCGGGCAATGATTTTAAGCGCTTTATCACCGGCCGTATAACCAAAACTATCGTTAATGGCTTTGAAGTTGTCGATATCGAGCAATACCACACGCAACGAGTGTTGTGCCCGAATCCAACGTCGATATTCAAGCTCTAGGCGATCAGTAAACGCCGTTCGATTATAGACCTTAGTGAGAGGATCAAGCAGCATACGCTGAGCCTGATCTTCCAAGCGTTTGCGATAGTCTTGGGTTACTTCATAGAGTGAGTCTAACTGCGTTTTTCCATAATTCATTCGTTCGATTAGAGCATGTTCTTTCTGCTCTGCATGATTCAGTCTTTCTGAGAGAGAGGCCAACTCCTTAAGCAGAGGGGTGATGGATAGCTTTAAGTTATCCATGTCTGTCGCACAGTCAACAGAGTGTAAGCTTTTCGTAACAAGGTTATTAAGATTGGAATTAAGTTCTTGGCGGTGCTCAAAATAGCTTTGACTCTGATCGGTGTTTTGGGCGGCTGTTTTGATACTGCAAGCAAGTGAAGCATTGAGTTGATCGAGAAATTGTTCTGATTTCTTGCGCTCTAAGTTGGTGCCTTCAATAACTTGTTTGAGAACTTGAAGTGCTAACTCAAGTAGATGTTGGGTTGAAACACCAAGCAGCAGTTTTGCTCGAATATCAGTAAGTAAATCCCCAGATTCGCCTTCAAAGTCGAGCTCTGTGATCAGGTGTTGTAATTCTATCGATAAATCAGAAAGGAGTTCTTGCTCTGGAGTGTGGGCTGCATCGGCAAAATGAGTACGTGAGTCATTGGCCATGATTTTTATGGCACGTTCGTAAATACCGAGGAGTTTCATGGCATGGTCTACTTTCTGACTGCCATTGCATTCGGAGAAGCTCAGCAAGTTTCGTAGATCACGTTTCAACGGCGCTGGCAGGCCAGTTATGCGTTGTAGTGTTTCACCACTTTGCTTAATGCTATCATCCAGATATCCGTTCTGTTTATTCATAGCTAACGTTTTCTGCTTAAGCATCCTTTCTAAGATTGCCAACTTTGGGATCAGCGAGCTGATGTCTTTTTGCTTTTCTAGCTCTTCCCTCAGGGTAATAAGATTTTCATCTAAATAGCAGTTACTACCAGTACACGCATGACTTAAAGATGTAACGATACGCTTTAGAACTTTCTGCTCTCGAATAAATTTGAAAGAGGAGTCCCTTTGTGTCAAGCGAGTTTGTTCCAGCTGACATTTCAGTTGGTGGAGTTGCGCCTGAATGTCTTGTTCAAGAATGCCCATAGATGTATTAATTAGCGCCGCAGAGATCGATTACGATCGTTTAAATGAAATTCCGTTGCATCGATAATAACAAAACTAAAAATAAGGTCACGGCTTGCAAGTCTTAACCGCTCGCAAATCAGTCATCTTTTAGCAATTTTTTGATGTTGTCCTCATTCTTGTAAGATGATTGTACTTTTACTAACCCTTGATTAATGGCCTGTTTACAGGCTTCTCTTATGTTACCGGTTGCAAGACTGGCCGCGGGTGCATTGTCGATAGCCTTTAGATAGACCCATTGACTCGTGCCTTCTTTTAAGCTGATTTCACGCGCTAGGTTGGCCGACATCAATAAAACATCGAGCAGTTCTTGATCGTTAATCGCAGTGTAAGCTCTTGGTAAGAATGGGTAGTCCGCGATGCCCATCCGCACAGTCCGATTGATGTTGCGCTCTGGCTCGAAGTGATTAATCCAAGATTGAATTTTTAGGAACATCTCTTCTGGAGAGGAATCACGATCAGAGTTCGACTCTATATAAAGCAGGTTAGCATCAGAGAAGTGGTAGACGCGAGCCAAACCATCCAGTTTTGATTTTATGAAATTGCCGAAAGCGTCTTCGAGTTCTAAACCCGCCTTATAACCATTTTGCGTGTACATATTGCGTAAGAAAGGTAAATCAATCATCACAAAACGTAAACGGTCGTTGAGTGGTTCGTGGATCAGTTCGCCAAGTTGCCATTGTTCGAAATTTTGACTGGTTTTCTCCAAGGAGTTAGAGAGTTTCGCATTGAGCATTCTTAGATTTGGGAGCTTTGAACGCGAGTGCGTAAACAGGTCAGTTTGCAGCGAGTCCACTTCTTTGGCTAAGGTTTGAATGAGGTAGCCTCTGCGCAGCACGAAGAAAAACAAAATGATACTGAACAAGAATAGGGCGAACGATATTTTTTGGAATTTATGATGCTCTAATTGGTATTTTTGTAGTTCCTGCTCTTGGCCGGCATAGTGCAACGTTTGTTCGGCAAACTCTTTTTGTTGTCTGAATGCATCTTCACCAACCCGGTTGAGTTTTTGCTGCTCTAAAGAGACAAGACTGTTGTATTGCTTGAGGTTCGCTAAGGCTTGTTGAGGACGCCCCGCTTGCTCGTAACCCAAAGAGAGTAAATAGTATGAACGTTGAGACAGATACATGCTCTCTATTTGACGTGAGATTGTGAGAGCTCGTGTTGCATGCTTGATCACGTCGGCGCTGTTTTGTAAGTGATAAGCCAACCCTGCCGATAACAATGCCGCTCGGCCTTCCAGTCTTGGAATGTCTGTTTTTTCCAGCAGTTCAAGGGCTCGTGATAGGTAGTGTTCTGCTTGAGGATAGTTAAAAAGGCGTAAATAAGTGGCTGATAAACTCAAACGAATATCGATGACTTGGTGAATATCTCGGTCGCTACTCTCATGATCCAATACATTGAAAAAATGCACTAAAGCAAGGTTATATTTTCCTTGTAAGAAGTACACATCGCCCATCTTTTTGAGCACTTGCGCCAAAATAGGCGAGTTTTCAAAGCCGTCATAGAAATCAGCGGCTTGTGAAAGGTGTTCTAGTGCCTTATCTAACACTTGGCGTTCAAAGAAAAGTTGGGAAAGTAGGCGGTTGACTTTTGCTAAGCGTGCGCTTTGGTTGCTTTCTACTGATTTCCAATAGCCATATAGTAGCTCTGTAAGCGCGTGGTTGTACTCTTTGTGAGTCAGGTAAAATTCCCCAACGACAATGTGATAGTCGATGGTGACTTTTTCAGAGTAGCGTTGCTCTAAGTAAGATTTAGCTTCTTGGTAGAACATCTCGGCTTCGTCGACTTTATTATCATAAGAAGCAATATCAGCCTTCAACATAATTAAACGATAGGTAATGCCTTCTGTTAAGCGCAAGGTTTTGTTCACCGACTCTAGGTTGGTTTCGATCTTCGCGAGCTCGGCTTTTGCTGTGGTTGACTCTCTATCGTTCAGCCAAAGCAACTTAACTTTTAATATTTGAATATCCAGTTTTAGGTAGTCAATATTATAGGTTTTTGCTAACTCAGAGGCTTTGTCGAGTTGTTGAATCGCAGTATGGATGTTGCCAAGGTTATATTCCGCTTTCGCTAATATTTTGTAGGCATCGATGCTACTGCTTGGCGTTCTAATTGAAGAGTCTGTTTCCTCGCGAGAAATCGCTGATGGGCTCTTCTCGCGTTGATCTGATAGAACACGGCTCGTTAGATAGCTGTTCGCCATTTTTTTTGCTTGGCTTGGCTCGATCTCAATCAAGTTATTGGCTTCATTGAGTAGGGCTGACGAATAAATCGACGCATAGACCGGTGTGCTTAAGCTTAAAATAAACAGGCTAACAACGTATAACCAACGCATTTCTATGTCCCTTTAGAGGTGAAGTAGGTTCAAATAAGTGTGGGAGCTTCCAGCCTGGTTATTGGCGAGCCATACGCTTATTGTGACTTGGTCTGTCTTGTTCTGTTGAACGGTATGGATTGATATCCAAACCTCCACGACGCGTATAACGTGCAAACACGGTGAGTTTCGATGGCGCACAGTATTTCATGATGTCAGTGAAGATACGCTCAACACATTGTTCGTGGAATTCATTGTGCTCACGGAAAGAGACTAAATAGCGTAGCAGAGCTTCACGGTCAATTTGCTTACCTGAATATGCGATCTCAACGCTCCCCCAATCGGGTTGGTTTGTGATCAAGCAGTTCGACTTCAATAGATGGCTGTGCAGTGTCTCTTCAACGTCTTGCTTGCCTGCAGCGCCTTCAAGCAGTGACGCTTCAAAGTCGTAGCTAGTGATTTGGATATCTTGGTTGTCGATACAGTCACCTTCCATCGTCACGATAGGTTGGTTGGTGTAGTCGGTGACGGAGTTTACATTCACAAGCACTGTTTCACCTGCGCACGCCGACAAATCTTGAGTAAGACGCTCTATGACGTGGTCCCAGTTTTCAAATTGAGTCTGGTTATAGCTGTTTAAGTACAGTTTGAAAGATTTTGATTCAATCAAATTTGGACTGGTGGCTGGGATGAAAACTTCACCGACAGCCACTTGTGGTAGGCCGTTGCTGTTTAGCCACGAAAGTTCGTACATTGTCCAAATATCATGTCCAATAAAAGGTAGCTCACCGTTTAGCGCAAGATCATCACGATTCAAGCTACGAGGTACAGGTTGCAATAAACTTGCATCGTATTGGTTAGAGTATTCAGTTTTTTGGCCTAAAGTTAAACCCGCCAGCTCTTTTGCGTCAGAATATTTGCTCATACTTTCGTTTCAAATTCGATTAGAATGGGATCGATTTTACTGAATCCCCATTATCCTGTCATTAAGTCATCGCTCAATCGACAAGGAAAGGTTCCCTGATTCTATTTATTATTTTGTGTTTAGGAGATTTTCATGACTCAACGTGCTCAAGACGCACTACTTTCTTTTAGTCAGCGATACGTTGATGCGTGGCAACAGCAACATCAAAGTTTACCTTGTAACGATGAGCTGGTGGATATTGTGTCGCCTTGCGTAGAAGAAAAGAGCGACGATGCCGTGTTGTGGAAGCACTATCCACGTGAGCAATTCGCGGATTTTACCAACGTTGAAACCGGCATCGAGTTGACGCTGCATGATGACATCAAGACGTTCTACGGTGCACAATTTAGCGCAAATATGAACGCGACTTTTGATGGTAATGAACTGACTCTGTTACAGATTTGGAGTGATGAAGATTTCGAATGCCTTCAAGAGAACATTTTAGGTCACTTGGTGACTCAGCGTCGTCTGAAGTTAAAACCCACGGTTTTCATTGCCGCAACCGATGCCGAACTGGATGTTATCTCGATTTGTAACCTAACGGGCAACGTGATTTTGGAGCGTTTAGGCACTAAAAATCGTGATGTATTAGCCGAGACATTGGCTGAATTTTTAGAAAAGCTACAACCAGTGGTATAAATAGATGTACGTACTAGAGCTTCAATTTGAGTGTTTTGATAACACCACGGTAAGCGCTGTCGATAAGGCGGTTAACGGATTAATGGATGCACTTCGTTATAACGGACAAGTATTGGGGCGTGAATTTCCTATCGTGATGGGGGATGGTGAATTTTATGTTCGTGTAGTGTGCCCTGAGCAGGACAGCTTACACCCGCGTAATCATTCCGATTTCGTAAAAGTGTGTTTTGATCGCTTATCTGCAGCGAACTTATTAGCGCCCAAAATGCGTTTGCTTGGCCGAGATCTGAACTCTGAAGAAGTGGCAGAAGATGAAGCGCCGAGTTGGCAAGTGTTGTATACGACCTTTGTTCATACCTGTTCACCGCTGCGCAGTGGTGACAGCTTGCTGCCGATCCCTTTGTATCGAAATCCTCCGACTTTCAATGGCGACCATAAAGCGGTATTGAAATGGCAGACAGAATGGCAAGCCTGTGATGAAGTCCAAATGGGGGGAGGCTGTCGCGCTGAGCATGCAACACTCACTGAGATCAGTGACACCCAAAGCGTACTGTTTAAACGGGGTTGGGGTCTAAGAGGGCGCATTGAATATCTGACTAAGATTCCAACCTATTACTACTTATACCGTGTCGGAGGGATCAGTCTGAAAGCTGAAAAAGAGCGTAAATGCCCGCAATGTGGCGGTGAATGGCTGCTTGATGCGCCGATCCACGACATTTTCTATTTTAAGTGTGATGACTGCCGCTTGGTGTCGAACATCTCTTGGGATCACATTAAGTAGCCGCATTCAAGTCATCAGCAGTTCGAAGAAAAGAAAAAAGCCGATATTCAAAGATATCGGCTTTTTTGTTTATTTGCGTATCAGTAGGAAGTCAATCGGCGGGGTTACCAACCTTTAACTACACCACCGTGGAAGATATCAGAAGCGGCTTTGTACACTTCTTCAGTCTGGTAAGCTTTCACGAAGTTCTGCACGTTTTCAGCGTTTAAATTGTCTTCACGAGAAACGATTAGGTTTACGTATGGAGAGTCTTTGTCTTCAACGAAGACACCGTCTTTTTGTGGCGTCAGGTTGATAGAACTTGCGTAAGTTGTGTTGATGATAGCCAGAGTCACATCATCAAGAGAGCGTGGTAGTTGCGCAGCGTCCAATTCAACAATGGTTAGATTCTTAGGGTTGCTCACGATGTCACGTACTGTTGCTAGAAGACCGGCACCTTCACGAAGTGTAAGCAGACCTTGCTGCTCAAGAAGTAGTAATGAACGACCTAGATTGGTTGGATCGTTTGGTACCGCAATTCGAGAGCCGTCTTGGATTTCGTCTACAGATTTCACTTCTTTCGAGTAACCTGCAATTGGATAAACAAACGTGTTACCAGCGATTGTTAGTTTGTAACCACGGTCGGCAATTTGCTGATTTAGATAGGGTGCATGTTGGAATGCGTTGATGTCGATAGAACCATCATCCAACGCAGCGTTTGGTGTTACATAATCAGTAAAAGTAACCAGTTCAACATCCAAGCCATATTGCTCTTTTGCTACTTTCGCAGCCACTTCAGCGACTTGTGCTTCAGCACCTGCCATTACGCCAACTTTTATTTTAGACGTGTCCACTTCTTTATCACCACAACCGGCTAGAACAAGCGCTGATGCTGTTACTGCGATAGCAAGTAGAGCTTTAAGGTTAAATTTCATAATAATCTCCTTTTAATAAATCGATGTCATTTAATTCAGACGACTGACGTTCCTCATAACGTTACATTAACGCAGTCAGTCGTTATCTGTGATCAACGCGGCGAACCAATGCATCACCGATTGATTGAATAATTTGTACCAGCACAATCAACATCACTACTGTCACGGCCATAATGGTCACCTCGTAGCGGTGGAATCCGTAACGAATTGCCACATCACCTAGGCCACCACCGCCCACGGTACCAGCCATTGCTGAGTAGCTAACTAGAGTCACGAGCGTAATCGTTACTGAGTTGATGATCGTTGGTAGTGCTTCTGGAAGCAGAACCTTATTGATGATTTGCATAGGGGTTGCGCCCATTGATTGAGCGGCTTCCACAAGACCGGTTGGTACTTCAAGTAGTGCACTTTCGATAAGTCGAGCCACGAATGGGATAGCACCGATCGTCAGAGGTACAATTGCTGCGGTTGTCCCAATGAAAGTGCCAATCAGCATTTTAGTCAGTGGAATAATCGCAACCATGAGTACTAAGAAAGGCACGGAACGACCTACATTCACAATCGCACCTAAAATTTTGTTTAGCTTGGTGTTCTCTAACAGGCCACCTTTTTTGGTTGTGTGTAGAATCACGCCCAGTGGGATACCAACCGCGAAGCCTACAATGCCTGCAACTGCAACCATGTAAAGTGTTTCGCCCGTTGCGCCCAATAGAAGGCTACCGTTAAGGCTGATCCAATCAGCAATCTCGTTGAAACTAAAGGACATAACCAAGCACCTCTACTTTTACATTGTTATCGCGTAGGAATTGGATTGCAGCATTATCATCGGCTTCATTTCCGAACAGTTCTGCGACCATCATGCCAAACTTCACACCACCGGCGTAATCAAGGTCAGAGCTTAGGATGCTGACATCGATGTTGAATTTACGAGCAATTTGCGTCATCAGCGGAGCATCAACCGTCGCACCTGTAAACTCAAGGCGTACCAGTGGGTAGCTGTTGTTGACGCGAGTTTGTTGTAAACGCGCTTGGTAGTCTTCAGGAATCGTCAAGTCCAGTGTTGAGCGAATGAATTGATGGGCGAGTTCCGTTTTAGGGTGTGCAAATATTTCACCCACAGTCCCTTTTTCGACCAGCTCACCACCACCAATGATCGCGACTTGATGACAAATGCTTTTAACCACATCCATCTCGTGAGTAATCAGTAGGATAGTGATATTTAACTTACGGTTGATTTCACGTAGCAGCTCAAGGATAGATTGAGTGGTCGCAGGATCCAATGCGCTCGTTGCTTCATCACATAGCAGTACTTTTGGGTCTGACGCGAGTGCACGCGCAATCGCCACACGCTGTTTTTGACCACCACTTAGGTTTGAAGGATAAGTATCACGCTTATCAGCAAGGCCAACCAGTGCAAGTAACTCGCTTACTTTTGTTTCAATAACCGCTTTATCTTTACCAGCAAGCTCTAAGGGCAGTGCTATATTATTAAAGACAGTACGGGAAGAGAGCAGGTTGAAGTGCTGGAATATCATGCCGATGTTACGGCGTGCTTCGCTAAGTTCTGATTTACTGAGTTTTGTCAGGTCGATACCGTCAACAATCACTTCACCGGAAGTCGGAGCTTCCAACATGTTGACACAACGGATCAGGGTGCTTTTCCCAGCACCTGAAGAGCCGATGACTCCAAAGATTTGACCTTGAGGTATATGAAGGTTGATATCTGTTAAGGCATTGATTTCTTTAGTACCTTGATAAAAAACCTTGTTGACTTGATTCACTTTAATCATAGAAAAACTCGTGCAGGTGAAACAGAATAATATGTCGATAGCTCGCTCGATTTACAGACGATGCTATGGTGTTCTGTGATCTAAGTCAATAGATATTTTTACGTCTAGACGGCTAAACGCCAGTTGTATTATTTGCTGCGCAACAACTGATTAACAAGCACAACGCTAAATAGATAGTGATGAAGCAAATAAAGCGTGTAATAATTAATGATTAATAGAGAGTTGATAGAGAACAAAATTTTGTCCAAACCTGCTGTTTTTTTAGATCGTGATGGTGTGATTAACATTGATCACGGCTATGTACATGATGAGCATGACTTTGAATACATCGACGGTGTGTTTGATGCGGTGAAAGCGTTTAAAGATATGGGCTATTTGTTAGTACTTGTGACTAACCAATCAGGTATTGCTCGCGGCATGTTTAGCGAAGATCGTTTTCTTTCTTTAACGCAATGGATGGATTGGAACTTTGTCGATAATGGCGTTGAGCTAGATGGCATTTATTATTGTCCTCACCATCCAGAACACGGTATTGGTGAGTACAAGCAAGATTGTGAATGTCGTAAGCCAAAGCCAGGTATGTTCATTTCTGCTCGTGACTTTCTGAAGATTGATATGGCGAACTCTGTCATGATCGGCGATAAAGCTGAAGATATGATGGCAGCAGAATCCGCGGGGGTTGGTACTCGAATATTGGTGAAAACCGGTAAGCCAATCACTGAAAAAGGTGAAGCATTAGCCAGTGTGGTACTTGATAGCATTAAAGACGTGCCTGCTTTCCTGAAAGGCTAAGACATTTCTCTATCGTTAACGGGCTTAACTTATCACTCTAGCCCGTCAACTGGGTAGCCTCCCTTATATAGAGATAAGCGTCGTTAACTATATGGATGAGGAACACAGTATGAAAACATTGTTATTAGCATCTTTAGGTACGGTAGCGTTAGTCGGATGTTCGAATTCCGCAGCGCCTGACAATGCAGTATCAGATAATCAAGTCGTGACTTATCAATGTGAGGCTGACGTTTCGTATGAAGTCACTTACCTTGATAATGAAAAAGCGGTACTGAGTTTATTCGATAATGAATACCACCTGATCCAAGTACCGGCAGGCTCTGGAACGAAATACATTTTAGATGACGATACCTCAAAAGAGGCTGAGGGGCGCAACGTTACTTTACGTACTAAAGGTGATCATGCTCGCTTAGTCGTTGACCGTAATGTTTATAAAAATTGCCGACAGTAACTCATCGCAGCTGTTAGGCGTTACAAACAGTTAAGTGAGGGATTGCCCTCACTTTTTCTTCTCTTTCCTTTAACATTAGACTTTTATGAGCAAAAAACTCACTATCCTCGATATTGCTAAGTTGTCCGGAGTTGGTAAATCAACGGTATCACGCGTTTTGACTAACGATCCAAAAGTGAAACCTGAAACCCGCGAGAGGGTAGAAAGAGTCATTCAAGAGTCAGGGTACACGCCTTCTAAGTCTGCGCAGTCGATGCGTGGTGGCAGTCAAAAAGTTATCGGTGTCATCATTTCTCGTTTGGACTCGCCCTCAGAAAATAAAGCGGTAAGTACAATGCTGGCTGAGCTGTATCGAGCGGATTACGATGTCTTGATCATGGAAAGCCAACTCGATAGAGAAAAAGCCAATGAGCACCTACAGGTTCTCAAGCGTCGTAATGTGGATGGGATTATCGTGTTTGGTTTTACTGACTGTGATATTCCGGCAATTGAAGCTTGGGAACACAAAGCTGTGGTGATAGCCCTAGATACTGAGAATGTAACGTCGATTAACTATGATAACCAGCAGGTGATCAATAGTGCGTTGACCCATTTGTCAGAGCAGGGGATCTCTGAGGTTAGTTTCATTGGTGTTGATCCCAGCGATAAATCAACGGGTGAATTGCGCCTTAGGGCTTATCTTGAGTGGTGTGAAGATACGGGCGTGATGGCAAACTATCGTACAGGCCAACTTCACCATGAAAGCGCTTATCAGTTGGTGGATGAAGTGCTAACTCCCGCGACTCAAGCGATCGTTTGTGCCAGTGACACGCTCGCGCTTGGCGTCATTAAACGTTTACAAGAACGACAACGTGAAGATGTCGTGGTCACCGGTGTCGGTGGTAATGATCTTCTCTCTTTTTTGTTCCCGCGAGTATTTAGCATTGATCCTGGCTATCAGTCTGCGGGGAAATTAGCCGCTAACCTTTTGATCTCTCAACTTTTAGGTAACGCAGAAATCTCTCATCACACACAATCTCCGATTCAATAATCCATTCAATTAAGCGCAATTTAACTGCCTAGATTAAAAATATAATGTGATCGCTTTCAATTGATGGGACTGTTCCCATTTTAATTCATTATCCATCTTGGCATTATAATTACCGTAATTGGGAATGTTCCCATAAGTCTAAGTCTGAGTGGTTATTGCTTTACGGTTTAGATGAGTAATTGAATGAAACCTGGGTGGGATAGTATGAGTAAGATAGCGAAGCAAGACGTCGCGCGTCTTATCGAGTTAGTCGGCGGCAAAGAGAACATTGCGAGTGTCAGCCATTGTCTGACTCGATTGCGTTTTGTATTGAACGATACAGAACAAGCGAGCAAAGTAGAATTAGAGAAGCTTAAGTTAGTAAAAGGCTGTTTTACGAATGCAGGTCAATTCCAAGTGGTTATTGGCACCGAGGTTGATGAGGTATACGCACTTCTGATCGAGCAAACTGGCAAAGAGGCATCATCAAAAGATGAGGCTAAACTGGCGGCTCGTCAGAATATGAACGTCCTTGAACGCGGCATCTCTCATTTAGCCGAAATTTTTGTACCACTGCTACCAGCCATTATTACCGGTGGTTTGATTCTCGGTTTCCGTAATGTGATTGGTGACATTCGCATGTTCGATGGAAAAACCTTGGTTGAAATTAGCCAATTTTGGGCAACCGTTCACTCTTTCTTGTGGCTGATTGGCGAAGCGATTTTCTTTTTCCTACCGGTTGGCGTGTGTTGGTCAACGGTTAAGAAACTCGGTGGAACGCCGATCTTGGGTATCACGCTCGGTATAACCTTAGTTTCCCCGCAATTGATGAACGCTTACATGATCGGTAAGTCGGTTCCTGAGGTGTGGGACTTTGGCTGGTTTGTGATTGAGAAAGTCGGCTATCAAGCGCAAGTCATTCCTGCGATGTTAGCGGGGGTCGCTTTGGCGTTTATTGAGACGAACCTCAAGCGTATCGTACCCTCTTACCTATATCTGGTTGTTGTGCCATTTGTCTCGATTATCTTGTCTGTGATTTTGGCTCACGCCTTTATTGGTCCATTTGGTCGTATGCTTGGTGATGGTGTGGCATTTGCAGCTAAAGCTGCGATGACCGGCGACTTTGCGATTATTGGTTCTGCGATATTTGGTTTCCTATATGCACCGTTGGTGATTACGGGGATTCACCACACCACCAACGCGGTGGATCTTCAATTGATGCAAGACTTAGGTGGCACACCAATCTGGCCTTTGATTGCACTATCAAACATTGCACAAGCTTCAGCGGTTGTCGGCATCATTATCTTGAGTAAGCGTGAAGGTGAACGAGATATCTCGGTTCCTGCAGCAATCTCAGCCTACTTAGGTGTAACAGAGCCAGCGATGTACGGTATTAACCTTAAATACAAATTCCCAATGCTGAGCGCAATGATTGGTAGTGCTGTTGCCGCCGCAATCTGTGGCAGCGCAGGTGTGATGGCGAATGGTATCGGTGTTGGCGGCTTGCCGGGCATCCTATCGATTCAACCTCAATATTGGTCGATTTACCTAGTCGCGATGCTGGTGGCGATAGTACTGCCTATCACGTTAACCCTGTTCTTCTACAAGCGAGCCCAATCAAAGGGTGAGTTAGAAACCGCGAACGCGTAATGCATTTAATAAGCGATGACTCCAAAGTGAGTTATCGCTTCTTCTCTTAGGAATGACTCCTATTCGACCATGATTTGCATGGTGATTTTTATTTTATATTTTCTGGTAAGTGAGTGTTAGAGATGGCGATGACTGAACGTGATGAAAGCTGGTGGAAAACCGCAACCATCTATCAAATCTACCCAAAGAGCTTCTGCGACAGTGGCAGTAAGGGTACTGGCGATATCAAAGGGATCATTTCGAAACTGGATTACCTCAAACATTTGAGCGTCGATGCGATTTGGCTAACCCCGGTTTACGCATCACCCATGATCGATAATGGCTACGATATTTCAGACTACTACGCGATTAATCCTCAATTCGGCACCATGCAAGACTTCGACTTATTGCTGTCTGAAGCGCACCAACGTGGTATCCGTATCGTGATGGATATCGTGGTAAACCACACCTCGACAGAGCATGCATGGTTTCAGTCTGCACGGGGTGACAAAAACAGCCCATACCGTGATTATTACATCTGGAAAGACCCAGTAAACGGTCAAGCACCAACTAACTGGCAGTCTAAGTTCGGTGGTAATGCGTGGGAATTAGATGAGACGACTGGGCAATACTTCCTACACCTGTTCGCCAAAGAACAGGCTGACCTAAACTGGGAGAACCCGGTTGTACGCGAAGAAGTGAAAGACGTGATCAGCTTTTGGGCCGAGAAGGGCGTTGACGGTTTCCGCTTGGACGTGATCAACCTGATTTCAAAGCAACAAGACTTCCCTAATGATGATATTGGCGATGGTCGTCGTTTCTATACCGATGGCCCACGAGTACACGAGTACCTGAAAGAGATCAGCGAAGCGGTCTTCCAGAAATACGGCAGCGTGACCGTCGGCGAGATGTCTTCAACCACGTTGGAACATTGCCAGCAATACTCAAACGTTGATAACAGTGAGCTATCGATGGTGTTTAACTTCCACCACCTTAAGGTCGATTACACCAATGGTGAGAAGTGGACTCATGCGCCATTCGATTTCTTACAGCTTAAGTCGATCTTCAATCACTGGCAAACGGGATTGAACGGCAAAGGTTGGGGCGCACTGTTCTGGTGTAACCACGACCAACCAAGAGTGGTGAGCCGCTTAGGTAACGATCAGCAATATCGCGTTGAATCAGCCAAGATGCTCGCTGCTTCTGTCCACATGATGCAGGGCACACCTTATATCTATCAAGGTGAAGAGATTGGCATGACTAACCCTGGCTATACTGAAATTAGCCAGTATCGTGATGTTGAGAGTACCAATATGTACGACATCATGGTCAACCGTGATGGTGTGGCTCATCAAGATATGATGGCGATTTTGGCGCAGAAGTCTCGTGATAACTCTCGTACACCAATGCAATGGAACAGTGAGCTTTACGCAGGATTCTCACAAGCTCAGCCTTGGCTTGATGTAGCGAATAATTACTCTGAGATCAACGCTGAGCAAGCACTTGAAGACCAAGACTCTGTTTTTTACTTCTATAAGAGCTTGATTGAGTTACGTAAACAAGTGCCAGTGATTACGGATGGCAGTTATCAAGATCTACTGCCTGAGCACTCATCCATTTTTGCGTATGCACGTGAGAACGAAGGGCAAACCTTGCTGTGCATTAACAACTATTATGGTGAAGAGGCGGAGTGCGTGTTACCGGAGCGTTTTGAGATGACGAAGGCGCTGAGCCTGTTGTCTAATTATCCAGTGAGCGAGCGTTCTGTTACGTCTCATCGCCAAGTGCTACGGCCTTACGAGACGCGTATTCTCTTGATTGAAGGGTAACCTTGTTTCATTTTAATAAGCCTAATTCTGATTCCCCTTAAAGGATTCGGCTTCTACAAAGGCTTTGGAGTGCTCCCCAAAGCCTTTTTTATCGTGGTTTGGCTAGTTAGCAGTTACGCTCAGGTTTAGTGAATCTAAGTCAAGGCTAGCTAATCGAAGTCAGTATCGCTGCTGATTCTTCGATCGTAGATTGTTCTACAGACATCAATTCAATCTGTTCAATCAAACCGATGCTAGGGTTGAACCAGCGTTCTGATGATGTGCCAAATTCTGCGGAATCCATGCCTTCACATCTGATGTAGTAGGTGTTTTTCTCTGTTAGGTTCGCCGCTTCGATTGATTTTTCTGAGATAGTGAAACTCTTACGTACGCCTGTTTCGCCAATTTTTCGTTGCCAGGTAACTTGGCATGAAGTATCAATCGGCAAATTTTTAACCCATAGGTGCTCTTCAAAGTCGTCTAATATATTTTTGACATCTGCACCATTTAGAGTCATTAGTCGTGAGGTGGTTTCTTCACTGATATCGAGGTTAGGGTTACTTTCTTTCACATCGGCGCCATTCAAACGAAAAAGTGGACTGCTGCGCATAACTGTTGTGATGAATAGGCTATCAATAAAGTAAGCATTGGTGATTTCATGTAGACCGCGGTCAGGGCCTGCAAAATAAATGCTGCCGTCTTCTTGTGTACCTTCAACATTCGTCATGATGTCTTCAGAAACATAAAATTCGGTGATGCCGTAATTGATCAGGTCATTGATAACTTGAACAACCGCTTCATTGCCGGCCTCTTCTTCTAACCCTGCAATAATGAGTTCACCACTTAAAGGAGTGAAGTTCATTGTCATCACGCCTTCAGTCTGACCATCTTTGGTAAACGAGTAGCCCAATGTTGTTTCTGGTTTAGGGGAAAATGCAGAGCTCGCAATCGGGTAATCCACCTGATTGTTTGGACCTTTATTGCCATCTGTTGAACCAGAAGAAGAGCCGCCTCCGCCGCCACAACCATAGAGAGCAAAGAGAGAGGTCGCTAGCAGGGTCATTGTTTTTTTCATGTTGAACATTCCTAAAGTTGGAAGCCCTTGGTGGGCCCGATGTTTTTAGGAATGCTATTGTTTGAGGAGTAAATAGGGCAAAAAACGAAGTCACATAAGATCTTAATTTATGTTTAAGTTATTTATTTCAAAGGTTTTTTGTTTTTCCTTTGAGAGCTGTTGCCCGACAGCAGTGCAGTAGTTAAGCATTAATTTTTCCCACTGCTTTATGATTAAAGGTTCTTTAACGCTTAGCTTTAAGTTCTTCCAAGGTTGTAGGCAGGTCGATTTGGATTCAGGTTTGGATAGTCGAGCGAATAGATCTTCGGATGGAACCACTCTTAATAACGCAACCAGAGACTCCATGTAGTTTAGGCGGAACTTCTCCATGTTGCCTTGCTTATAAGCAATGTGAGAAACCATCATATAAACCAACGCATTTTCGATCGTAGAGTTTCCTGAGGTATTGGTCAGGAGTTCTTTTGCGGTTTGCAGGTCTCTCAGTTTGAAATGAATGATACCAACCCACAGTTTGAGTTCGTCTGGCAGTAACTTAAATCGAGTTTGGACAAGATTGGTGAACGCAATGAGCTTCTTCTGATCCGTTTCAAATAGAGCAAGTTGTCGTGCAATCAGAGTAGACGTCATGGTGTTGAGCTTGATGTTATCAAACATTATGGGTTTTCCACTCAGCAACTCGCTGACTTCGGTATTGTCGACAGACCATTCCGGCGACAACGGTGCGGGCAAAGCAAAGTAGCTGGCTAGCTCTTGGTTAATCTCCATCAAGCTTTCGCTGAGGTTGTCTATATCAACAGAATAAACGCCACGAAAGGCAAGCTTACCTGAGATCGGGTAGATCAGGCTGACCTTGGCCGCGAGTCGTTTGTTAACTTCTTGGTCCTTCAGTTGAATGTTAAGTAGATAGTCACTGGTGCGCATGTTTTTCGCGCCAGGGAAGAAAGGGGAGCTATCTATTGGATCTAAGAAGTAACTAGGAGCATCTTGGTTGGCTAAATCGGTGTAGGCGTACTCAATTTGCTGTTGAAGTAGCAGAGCTTTAACTACCTTGCGATAGTGCCTTGCGTTGTCTCCGACAGCATCAATGCGATTGAGTAGCAGCTCAACCTTAGGAATCAATCGTTGGTCGCGTTCGACTTCAGAGGCTCGAGTCGAAGATTGCCAAAGCATATAACTCATTACCGCAGTGCTGATCAGCAAAACCAAAGACACCACAATAAGCCAAGGGTTAGCAGGATTGGAGCTAAATCCTTTTTTATTGGTTGGAGACTCTATGGTGGCGTTATTAGGTGCGTTTTCAGGGGAAGCCGCGGCAAAGCTAACCGAGCTTGGGTTAAGGAAGTAGCCCTTGCGTGGGTAAGTCACCAGTATTTTGGTCGCGTCGCTATCTGGTAGGTGTTTTTGAAGTACTGAACGTAAGGTACTGATTCGGTTTGTCAGAACATTTTTGGAAATGAAGTTACTTTGCCATACAGATTCAATGATGTGCTCAGCAGCGAGCGGTTCACCCACGCTAGTCAGAAACAGTTCGAGTAATTCAATAGAACGAGGTTCTAAATCGATGACCTGCTCGTCGCAGCTTAAGACTCGTGTGTTGGGGTTGAATTTCAAGCCTTCAATATAAATAGAGGTTTGTTGGTCTTTGGCGCTAGAGAGGTAATCTTGCATAGAAAAGGCGACGGTTTATAAAACCTAAATTCTAGCTGTTTTTGTTTTTAAAAACAGCTAGTAATTCACAGGGTGATTGGTATTAAGACGCGTAATTCACCGAGTAGCGAGTTGGTTTATGATTCATCGCAAGCACGATATTCAATACAGCGGTGCCCAATACTGAAACGGCAATTATCCAAGGGGATACGAAGAAGAACGATGCAAACAGAATACACGCATCAATACCCATTTGTGTTTTACCTACCGAGATACCGTAGCGGTCTTGGATAAACAAACACAATACGTTGAAACCACCTAGGCTTGAGCGGTGACGGAATAGGATTAGCATACCTAAGCCCATTAACAAGCCGCCGGCAACAGCACAATAGATCTCGTTATGAACTTCTAGCGAAATAACTAAGTATAAATGGTCAGCAAGGACAGACACTAACGCCCCAGCGATGGCACTGCTAATCGCAAAGCTACGGCCGAACCGTTTCCATGCTAACAAGTAGAAAGGGCAATTGGCCATAAAGTACAAAGTACCAAAGGTTACAGGCAAGAATTGACTCAAAAGCAGAGCCAGACCTGTAGTACCACCGGTAAGCAGATTCGCTGACTGCAAAAAGAAGACGCCTAACGCCACCAAAAACGTGCCAGTGAGAATCGCGATCCAATCTTCTTTACGTGAGTGTTTTTCCATCGTTTTTGTCATTACCTAACCAATAAAGGCGAGCATAGTAGAGAAAAACTTTAGCTTTCGGTAGCTTGAGGTGCAAAATTAAGGTAAACCTATGTAATCTGCGTTTTACAGGGTGTAAAGCGTATAATTGACAGTAAGCGTCATCTTTGGTTCGATAAGCTTAATAACCATGATGAATCTTATTTGTGATTATGAAAAAACTGCATGATAAAATGGCAATTAGCTCTTTATGACCTAGATCAAATTATGTAGAATGCATCGCATTAAAACAGTGACGAAAACGTTTGCTTTCGGTCGTTGTGCGGTTTTTTTGAAACTTTCAGTACAATCTGAGTCAGGAGATACAGATGCTTAAGCGTGACATGAACATTGCTGATTACGATGCGGATCTATTCGCAGCTATCCAAGAAGAAACTCTTCGTCAGGAAGAGCACATCGAACTTATCGCTTCAGAAAACTACACAAGCCCACGTGTAATGGAAGCGCAAGGTTCTCAACTTACAAACAAATACGCTGAAGGCTACCCAGGTAAGCGTTACTACGGTGGTTGTGAGTACGTAGATAAAGTTGAAGCGTTAGCAATCGAACGTGCATGTGAACTGTTTGGCGCGCAATACGCAAACGTACAACCTCACTCAGGTTCTCAAGCAAACAACGCTGTGTACA
This sequence comes from Vibrio minamisatsumaniensis, assembly GCF_050337445.1. NCBI lineage: Bacteria > Pseudomonadati > Pseudomonadota > Gammaproteobacteria > Vibrionales > Vibrionaceae > Vibrio > Vibrio minamisatsumaniensis. The sequence goes on from NZ_JAKJSY010000011.1 coordinate 25,188, forward strand.
TGGCTCTTCTAAACGCTGGCGATACCGTTCTGGGCATGAGCCTTGCGCACGGTGGTCACCTTACTCACGGTTCTCCAGTCAACTTCTCTGGTAAGCTTTACAACATCATTCCTTACGGCATCGATGAAGCTGGTCAAATCGATTACGAAGAGATGGAAGCGCTAGCGATCGAGCATAAGCCTAAGATGATCATCGGTGGTTTCTCTGCTTACTCTCAAGTTTGTGATTGGAAGCGCATGCGTGAAATCGCTGACAAAGTTGGTGCTTACTTCTTCGTAGATATGGCTCACGTTGCTGGTCTAATCGCTGCGGGTGTTTACCCGAATCCAGTGCCACACGCTCACGTTGTAACAACAACAACGCACAAAACGCTTGCTGGTCCTCGTGGCGGTCTTATTCTTTCTAATGAAGGTGAAGATCTTTACAAGAAGCTAAACTCAGCAGTATTCCCAGGCGGTCAAGGTGGCCCTCTAATGCACGTTATCGCGGGTAAAGCTGTAGCGTTCAAAGAAGCGCTAGAGCCAGAGTTCAAAGAGTACCAAGCTCGTGTCGTTGCTAACGCAAAAGCAATGGTTGCTGAATTCCTAGCACGCGGTTACAACATCGTGTCAGGTTCTACAGAGAACCACCTGTTCCTAGTTGACCTAATCGACAAAGACATCACAGGTAAAGAAGCAGATGCAGCACTAGGTTCAGCGAACATCACTGTGAACAAGAACTCAGTACCTAACGATCCTCGTAGCCCGTTCGTGACTTCAGGTATCCGTATCGGTTCTCCTTCTATTACTCGCCGCGGTTTCTCAGAAGCCGATGCGAAAGAGCTAGCAGGTTGGATGTGTGACATCCTAGATAACATGGGCGATGAGTCTGTTATCGAAGCAACGAAAGCAAAAGTACTAGAGATCTGTAAGCGTCTACCGGTTTACGCATAATTTTTCTGCGTAGTAATTTGAACTTCGTTGTCGAGCATGCTCACTTACATCCGTAAGCTCCGCGTGCTCTCCTAGAATTTCAAACGACTACTTTGAAAAACGGTAAATTTGAAGGCTCCTGTTGGGAGCCTTTTTTGTATTCGTAAGTAATAAAGTCGTTGTCGAGCATGCTCACTTACATCCGTAAGCTCCGCGTGCTCTTCTAGAGTTTCAACGTCTACTTTGAAAAATGATGATACTAGAGGCTCCTTCATAGGAGCCTTTTTTTGTTTTTGAAGATGGGTTATTGCAGGAAACAAAAAGGGGTTGATGTTTGCACATCAACCCTTTAGCGTTTTCTGATCTTGGTTTTATTTTTTGATGCTCAATAAAGTGCCTGACTTACACTTAAATGAGTAGTAGTTGCGGCTTTCATTGAATTTGCCTAAGCCCTCGCCATCACAGTAGTCGATGTTGATATCACGCATCACTTCCAGCGTGTCTTCGCTGTTCAAAGCGAACTTGGAACCGTCAGAGCAGACGATACGAACGCGCTCATCTTGGCTGACAGAGTAGATATCGACTTCAGTATTACACAGCTCAAAAGAGGCTTCACGAAAGTTGTCTTGCTGAGTATTTGAAGCGCACCCAGCCATGAATGTGGCTGCGATAACGGCTAAAATTCCGAGTCTTTTCATTATTAGTCCTTCGGTATTATCGAATGTGGCGATGAATGTCATAGGGTACTTGAGGTAGCCTATACAACAATACGCTTTGGTTCAAGGCGCGTTCGTTGACTCTAAGATATACAAGTATAGATGTAGGCAGACAATTTATTATTGACTCACTACATGTTTATCCAATACGTATCATTAAAAAAAAGACCAACACTGAGGCTGGTCTTTCAAAATTAAGCGTGTTCTAAATGACTATCGAAACTGTTTGGCTTCTGGAAGATAATCAAACCCCGCAGATGCCAGTTTTGCGATTAATGCTGCTTTGTCTATTTCATAGAAATTGACCACTCGATCTAAATCCCCACCGAAGTCGTCACGTAGCTTCATGTTGACGATACTCATCAACATCACGGGATCCATCTTTTCAAAGTTAGCGAGATTCATATTAGTCCTCGAAATCAGAGATCAACAGGTTAGCTGCGGCAAAGGCGGCACGATCTCTTGCCTCTTTCGGCAGTGCTTCATCTGCAGCAAGGTCATTCAATGTTTTGACCGCACAGGTGATCGCTTTAGGAATATAGCCTTGGTCGCCACTGCCAATTTGAGAATACAGTTCACGCACCAAATCACAACAATCGTATACTTTCATTTTTATACCTAACCAAATGATAACTGCTCTCAATATACACATAGAGGTAGATAAAACAAAGTGGAGATTATGAAGAGCAGGGTTATTTTGTTCTGGCTCAATGTCTCATTTCACCAGCAAGAGAACTCAGTGGATATTCGGTCGCAGTGGATTTTCTTTACTGATAAATAAAAGGCCACCTAATGGCAGCCTTTCAATGGTTATCTGGTCAGTTATCGGATTACTTAGCGAGTTGAGCTTTAAGGTGGTCGATAACTGTGTCCATAGCGATAGCTTCTTTATCACCAGTGCGACGGTTTTTGTATTCGAAGTTGCCTTCGTCCATGCTGCGATCGCCGATAACGATAGTGTGAGGGATACCCACTAGTTCGATATCTTTAAACATGACACCTGGGCGCTCTTTACGGTCATCGAATAGTACTTCGATACCCATAGCTGTTAATTCAGCGTATAGCTTCTCAGCGGCTTCTTTAACGCGCTCCGATTTGTGCATGTTCATTGGTACGATAGCAACTTGGAACGGCGCTAGTGCGTCAGGCCAAGTGATACCGAATTTATCGTGGTTTTGCTCGATAGCCGATGCAACAACACGTGAAACACCGATACCGTAACAACCCATTTCTAGGATTACGCTCTTACCATCCGGACCAAGCACGTTACAGTTCATTGCTTTAGAGTAAGTATTACCCAGTTGGAAGATGTGACCAACTTCGATACCACGCTTAAGCTGAATAGTACCTTGACCACATGGGCTTAGGTCGCCTTCAACAACGTTACGTAGGTCTTCAACTTGAGCAAGCTCTACATCACGACCCCAGTTGATGCCAAAGTAGTGCTTACCATCTACGTTAGCGCCCGCGCCGAAGTCACTCATTACAGCAACAGAGCGGTCAACGATGAATGGTAGCTCTAGACCAACAGGGCCAAGTGAACCCGGACCGGCACCAACAAGTGCACGGATTTCTTCTTCAGAAGCCATCTCTAGCGGAGAAGCAACTTGTGGAAGGTTCTCTGCTTTCACTTCGTTCAGTTCGTGGTCGCCACGGATGATTAGCGCGATGATATCAGCGTCTACTTCATCAGAAGCTTTAACGAATAGAGTCTTAACTGTCTTCTCGATGGCTAGACCGTGTTGCTCTACCAATTCTGCGATTGTTTTTGCGTTTGGCGTATCAACCAGTTCCATCTCTTGAGTTGGCGCTGCCGCTTCAGTCGTTGGAGCTAGTGCTTCTGCTTTCTCGATGTTCGCTGCGTAATCAGATTCTGTAGAGAATGCGATTAGGTCTTCGCCGCTTTCAGCAAGAACGTGGAATTCTTGAGAGCCGCTGCCGCCGATTGCGCCAGAGTCTGCCAATACTGGACGGTACTCAAGGCCCATGCGGTCGAATGCTTTACAGTAAGCATCGTGCATCGCTTGGTAAGACTTTTCTAAGCCTTCTTTATCGATATCAAAGCTGTACGCATCCATCATAGAGAATTCACGTGCACGCATTACACCAAAACGAGGGCGGCGCTCATCACGGAATTTAGTTTGGATTTGGTACAGGTTTAGCGGGAGCTGTTTGTAAGAGCTGATTTCGTTACGTACTAGGCTCGTCACTACTTCTTCAGCTGTTGGGCTAAGAACAAACGGACGAGAGTGACGGTCTGTGAAACGAAGTAGCTCAGGCCCCATCTTTTCGCTGCGGCCAGTCTCTTCCCAAAGCTCAAACGGTTGAACGACGGGCATCAAGATTTCAACGGCACCTGCATTATCGATCTCTTGGCGAACGATATTTTCAACTTTACGCAGTACACGTAGACCGGTAGGTAGCCAAGTATATAAACCTGAAGCTAGCTTACGGATCATACCTGCACGTAGCATCAGCTGGTGGCTGATAACTTCTGCGTCGTTTGGAGTCTCTTTCAGAGTAGAAAGAAGGTAGTTACTGGTACGCATTCTATGGTATCCGTTTCATCATTGATAAAAGAAAACTTGCTGTGCTTAGTGACCACAGCAAATCTGATATAGCCGTATATAATATCAGCCTATTTGGGATCTCAAAAGCGTTCAATGTCAGTTACATTGATGAAAAGCGTTTCAACCACGAATTTCACGTTAAGATCGAATAAATTTACCGCATATTCCTTGTTGTCAGGCTTACCTTTCTTATAGGCAGGGCGAGGATCTTGGCCTAATACTTCTTTGATCACCTGAATGATATGGCGTGCTTGTGGATGACTGGCGAGCTTATTTTGCGCTTGCTGCGAAAAGTTAACGTCGAACACCTCTGGTTCATCGGTGGCAAATCCTCCCAATGCATTCGGAATCGAATCTGAGTAGGGGATATAGGGCTTGATGTCGATGATCGGTGTGCCGTCTACTAAGTCGACGCTGCCGAGATCCAACCAAGTTTGTCCTTTCTCTTGAGACACGCCTTTTAGTTCAACCGCTGACATGCCAATTCCATTGGGTCTGAATGTGGCACGAGACGCGAAGACACCAATACGTTCGTTCCCACCAAGGCGAGGGGGTCTCACGGTTGGTTTCCAGCCGGCTTCAAGGTTCTTGTCGAACAGAAACAGTAACCAAACATGGCTAAATTGCTCAATATCACGCACAGACTCAAGACAGTTTGCTGCATCAACCAACCTAACTCTAGAGGTGGATGTCGGTACCAACCTAGGCTGCCTTGGCACAGCGAACTTCTCTTTATAAGGAGACTCAATAAAGCCAACAGGTTCAATGGTGTACATAGTTGGGTGTTCTCTGATTACGATTAAGACGGAAAAATATCATAAAATCGCTTGTTTTTCTTTTGATAATAATTATTATTTGTGATGTTATAACATTTCAAATTGGTTGTTTGAGGGAAATAGAATGAAAGTTGTGAAATCACTTAAAAGTGCGAAAAGCCGTCATCCTGATTGTCAGATAGTAAAGCGCAGAGGGCGTCATTATGTTATCTGTAAAACCAATCCGAGATTTAAAGCGGTTCAAAAATAGGCGGTCTGTTTGATGTGACATGTGTGTAAAAAGCGAGGGAAAAGTCAAACGTCGTTCATTCGTCTGTATTTCTTTTCCTTCGAATCGAGGCCAGTGGACGCTAAAGTGGATTTTATCGCACGGAAAACCTTATAACAAGTTAAATCAATAGGTTATAGTTTTAACTATATCTTTTATGAATATCTTCGTGTGAGCTATAATTCTAAGCTTGGTGTTTTTTGTGGTTTAATTTGCTAATTAATTGTTTGTGTTTGGTTAAAAATCGTCAAATATTACATGTTTTGTAACATTTTGGGGTTTTTCATCGATACTTTTGTCGCGTACTCTGCGTTGGCAATTTGAACATTTTTGTCACAATTGCACAGGAATCACTACAAGGAGGGAACTGATGAGTTCATCAGCTTCAATACAAAACAACTCACCAAAGAAACCTATTTTTACCCGCTTTCTCGATGGTGTTGAATATTTGGGGAATCTATTACCCCACCCAATTACTCTTTTCGCAATCTTCTGTGTCGCAATACTGATTTCTTCAGGGATCGCTGGTTACTTCGACGTTTCAGTTATGGATCCTCGCCCAGAAGGGGCCAACGGTCGTTCCGCTGATGGCATGATCTACGTTGTAAGTTTACTTAATGCTGAAGGCTTACAGCTCATTGTTACGAATCTAGTTAAAAACTTTGTTGGCTTTGCGCCACTTGGTACTGTGCTTGTTGCAATGCTCGGTGTTGCGATTGCTGAGCATTCAGGTCTGTTATCAGCGGCTATGCGTGGTATGGTAATGGGCGCATCTAAGCGCATGGTTACGGTTACTGTCGTTTTTGCCGGTATTATCTCTAACACGGCTTCTGAGTTGGGTTATGTGGTACTTATCCCGTTGGCAGCAATGCTTTTCCACTCTTTGGGGCGTCACCCATTGGCGGGTCTCGCAGCCGCGTTCGCGGGTGTCTCTGGCGGTTACTCTGCAAACCTTTTAATCGGTACGGTTGATCCATTGCTTTCTGGTATTACAGAAACAGCCGCTCAAATGATAGACCCATCTTACTCTGTTGGTCCCGAATCAAACTGGTACTTCATGTTTGTTTCTACCTTCTTCATTGCGATTACAGGTGCGTTAGTAACAGAGAAAATTGTTGAACCCAAGCTTGGTAAGTACAACGATGAAGAGGCGTCTGAAGATCTTTCAAATGACTCTATGGGTAAGCTGACTGCTATTGAGAAGAAAGGCCTTAAGCTAGCGGGGATTGCTGTATTCATCGTCAGTGCGCTTTTAGCTTGGACGGTGGTTCCTGCTGACGGTGTTCTGCGTTCAGAAGCGGGTACGATTTCAGGTTCTCCATTTCTAAAAAGTATTGTCGCATTTATCTTCGTCTTCTTTGCTATTCCTGGTTTTGTTTACGGCAAAGTTACTGGTTCAATGAAGAGTGACCGTGATGTGATTAATGCAATGGCAACGTCTATGTCTTCAATGGGCATGTACATTGTTCTTGTATTCTTTGCTGCACAGTTTGTTGCTTTCTTTAAGTGGACTAACTTTGGTCAAGTGGTCGCTGTCGGTGGCGCAACATTCCTTCAGGATATCGGCCTAACGGGTCCAATGCTGTTCTTCGCATTCATCCTAATGTGTGGCTTCATTAACCTGATGATCGGTTCAGCTTCTGCACAGTGGGCAGTAACAGCGCCAATCTTCGTTCCAATGCTAATGCTAGTAGGCTACGCACCTGAAACGATTCAAGCGGCATACCGTATCGGTGATTCAACAACCAACATCATTACACCAATGATGAGCTACTTCGGTCTTATCCTTGCCGTAGCGACTCGCTACATGAAGAACCTGGGTATCGGTACACTGATCGCGACCATGTTGCCTTACTCAATGGTATTCATGTTCGGTTGGAGTATCTTGTTCTACCTATGGGTCTTCGTATTCGGTCTTCCTGTCGGCCCTGGTGCTGCAACGTACTACACACCTTAGTATAGAGTGAGTTATCGCTTTGATGGGGAACCTCTTCTTTATCGATAATAAAAAACCTGCATAGATTGCAGGTTTTTTTGTTTTGACAAATCAAACGTAAATGGATGGACTAACGTTTGGCTAGAATTCTATCCAAATGATTCGCGAATTCACGACGATCAGTTTGAGAAAGGGTGCTTGGTCCACCCGTTTGGATACCGCTTGAACGCATGGTATCCATAAAGTCACGAATGTTGAGACGTGCTTTGATGGTCTCTTTGGTGTAAAGCTCGCCGCGAGAGCTGAGTGCTTGTCCGCCTTTGGTGATCACTTCATCCGCCAGAGGAATGTCAGAGGTAATCACGAGGTCACCGGGCTCTGTGCGTTTTACGATTTCGTCGTCAGCGATATCAAACCCGCTCGGTACTTGAATTGAGTGAATGTTGTTGCGTTTGGGAACCGGAACCAGATGGTTTGCCACAAAGGTGCATTGTACCCCTGTGCGCTCAGCGGCGCGTACGATTGTTTCTCGGATAACCTTGGGACAAGCGTCCGCATCAACCCATATCTTCATAGTGTTCTATTTCTCTGTTAGCTTATTTGTCTAATAGCTTAGCTTCTAGTGTGGCAACGCGAGCGGTGAGTTCAAGGATTTGCTTTTCCAGTTGGCTAACACGATCGAGTGCCGGCGCTTCTTGTGTTGCGACTTCCACTTTAGGAACGCGATTTGCGCTTTTCCAGCTCTTGATGGTCGCGATTAAAGCAGGCATCGGAACTGATGTGCTCATACGGGCTTTAACTAAAGCAACGGTCGGCTCTTTCCCTTGCGCTTGCAGTCCTTCAAGCACAGTTTTCAACTCTTCAGACACATCTTTTGTCAGCATGTTGACCTCCATTTTTAGTCTTTAGTCATTTTACTCGCTCTGGTGAATGATAGCGAATCATAAAACCGCCCATAGCTTGTGAGAGATCTCTTACAAAGTCTGTGAGATAACGCGAATTGTTCTTTAGGGAAATGGATGTGTTCTTGATAACTTTTTGATTTTTAATTGTTTTATATAGTTAACAATTCAGGTGGGGTAAAAATGAGATACCCATCTATTGCCCGAAATTCTAAATCACGTAAATTGAATCTTGTCGGAAGGATTCTGACACGGAACAGGAAAGCACCAAGGATTTGGTTATCTTCAGGATGAAGATTTGGTTACTTAGGATTGAGTGATCAAGCATGGAGCGTAAGGACATTGTAGGGATGCAGTCAGTTAACAGGACGTTAGCTGCAACGGAATGACAATGGACACCTTTAGGATTAAAGGGTTGGATTAGCATCAGGATGATGTAAAGGACACCGCTCACGGAACAAGTGATGTGCGCTAACTTGGATGGTTAGCTTTCAGGATGATTTGGACACCGCTAGGATGGCGAAGTAAAGGAAAGAGCTGAAGGATTACAGCCACTATTATGGATGATGCATGGAGCATTAATGAGTAGCTGGACTGCTGCGAGTAAGACCCTAGCCCTGACACTTCGGTGTTGGGGCTTTTCTTTACCTGAAGCTTTTTATCTAGGGGCTTTGGATGAAGGTGCCTCTATCTAAGTATGCAGCCTCTGCTTTTCTGCTAATGGTCAACACAAGGAGTGTTTTATGACGATAGCAACCTCAAGAACGCTGTTAGTTCCTTACACTGAACAGCTACAACACGACTTTATCAAGTTGAATTGCTGCCCGATTAATCGGGCTGAAATGAACGGACCGTATTCTGTTGCCTCAGCGAAGCACATTTTTCAACAAATTCTGCAAGATAACGTTGGCTTTTGTCGGGCGATCATTCATAACCAAACCCGTGAATACCTTGGACATGTCTTTGTTTCATCTGAAAAAGGGAGACATGAACTTGGCTTTATTTTGGATAAAAAATACTGGAATCAAGGTTTTGCTAGTGAAGTGTTAAAACCGTTTTTTAGTTTCGTTTGTTTTGAAGAACGTCTAACGAATGTGATTGCAACGGTGAATGTCGGCCACAACCCATCCATTAAATTATTGGAAAAAATAGGCTTTGAATTTAAAGAGACCAAACAAGATCAGTTTGGCCCTTTTCATGAATATCGTTACACCAGGTATTGCGACGCTATATTCTGTGAGGCTGCAGCTCAAACCGCATAGAGCGGAACCCCACCATGGTCAGTTTGCCTTTGTAGCAGTCGTCACCTAACGCAGAAAATTCGAATTGATAAACGGTATGCCAACGCCAAATTGTAGTCAGTTCATAGCGCATCTTAAGTTTATGGCCACTGAAAGCGACACTCAACAATTGTAAGTCGAGCTCTTTACATTTTCTCGCAATGGCAGCCTTCGCAAGCTCTGACTGCCTGCGCTGTTGCCAAAACAGAAAGCAAAACAGGCATAGAAACAAAATAGCCAATAAATTATCTACCATATATCCCTTTAATCTCTATTCCAATGGTGAGTCTTGCCTATTTTGATGCGTTATCGAGCTTTGAGCTCGTTGTCAGTCACAATTATTGAGATTTAGCCGCGTTTTGTAACTCTACAAGTGCGTTTGCAAGCTCTGGTGATGGGTTTGAGTTCAACAAGGGTAAAAATACCATTCTGAGTGTTGGAATCATCACTAAATCTGCAAATAACTGATTGAATAGGTTTTGGTTGCCCGTTTGTGCGAGGCGCAACAAGAATTGCTCAGCAATTGCTGGATCTTGTAATGCGTGCCAGCTACGACCGGCTAACCCAATCAATACCTCTTGATGACTTAAGCGTGGGCTAGCCAAAACTTGGTTAATTACAGCGTTGGTTATGCTTTGCTCTGCACCAGAAAGGGCACGAACTAATGCAGACAGCAAGAACAGATCCGGATCTTGACTGGTCATCTCATTTTCAGCCATCTCTTGTAAGCGTTGAGCGAGCTTGTCATTGATTTGCGTATGCTCAAGCGCCCCGAGTGTCGCGTATAGAGGTTCTGAAGGCAGTTTATTCAATGCTTTGCGAATTGTGACACCGTTTTGTTGGCTGCCTAAACGAGCACACATATCTGTGATGCCCTGAAGGCCAACGGTTTTCCAGTTATCCCATCCCAGTTCACCGGTGAAGTAGTGTTGAGCGTGTTCGTAGTACTGGCTCGTCGTAAGGTCTAACGCTGCTCTGACTTGGCTATGGAATACGGCCATCTTGTCTTCGGAAGGTTTAAAAGTATATGGGTTGTTAGACAGCTTTTGTTGTTGAGCTTCGCTGATCTCGCCGTTCAAACGGGTGCCCATCGCTTCGATAACAAACTTGAGAAAATTGCCCACATCGCCTTGGTGCAATAAGCCTCTTTCGTCCAGTTTGAATTTTAGAAACCAAATCCAAGGCTGTTTATGTTCATTCCAGTAGCTAATCGCTAAATGAGCTTGTTTCTGTAGTGGAAATGGGTACGGCTGTTTCCCTTGCTCAACGTCAGAGAATAAGGTGTTATCGATCTTCTGGATACGACGACCTAGGTCGTAGATGTCGTATTGGCAACCGCTATTCTTTAGCAACTGAGTGAGCGTGTGAATGGTTTCCATAGTAATAAAGCTCCTAACTTTCTTTCCTAAATAGATGGTACTCTATGCCCCAATTTCAAGGTCACTCGATAAATAACTTGGTGAAAAATGACAGCCGACACAAAGTTACCTCTTTTACTTCAACAATTAGAACAACAAATGCGCCAATGTTCGATGTGGAGCACGCTTCCACCTTCTGATGAAGCTTTGGCGAGCGTTGAACCTTTTGCCATTGATTCTCTACAGCCAGAAGAGTGGTTGCAGTGGATCTTTATCGTAAAGATCAACGCAATGATGGATGCGAAAGTACCGCTACCTAAGGGGTTTGCTATCTATCCATACTTTAGTGAAGTGTGGAAAAACGAGGTAGATAAGGCTGAACTGCTCGTCACGATTCAGAGCATTGATGAGGTATGCGCATAATGTTAGAGATCATTTATCAAGATGCGTATTTTGTCGCGGTGAATAAGCCCGCGGGCATGCTAGTGCATCGTTCATGGTTGGACAAGCATGAGACTCAATTTGTGATGCAGACACTGCGTGATCAAATGGGTCAGCATGTCTTTCCTTTGCACCGTTTAGACAGACCGACATCGGGTGTGCTGGTGTTTGCGTTGTCGAGTGAGGTTGCTTCACAGGTGATGCCAATGTTCGCTAATCATGAGATGCAAAAAACCTATCATGCGATTGTTCGTGGTTGGATCGAAGAGGGCGATACGCTCGATTATGCACTTAAGGTTGAGCTGGATAAGATCGCAGATAAGTTCGCGAAAGAAGACAAAGAAGCGCAAGAGGCGGTGACAGTCTATGAACCGCTAGCAAAAGTAGAAGTGCCATACTCTACAGGACGGTTCCCGACCAGTCGTTACTGCTTGGTTGAGATGATGCCAAAGACAGGCCGCAAACATCAGTTGCGTCGTCACATGGCGCATCTAAGACACCCGATTGTGGGTGATACTTCACATGGTGATGGTAAGCACAACCGACTGTTCCGTGATGATTTAGATTCGCACCGTTTGTTGTTGCACGCTTCTGAGCTTCGCTTTATTCATCCTTACACAAAAGAAGAGTTGGTGATGAAAGCCAACCTGGATGAAACTTGGCTAAGGTTGTTTGAAACCTTTGAGTGGGATACCAACCTAATCGATGCTCAAACATGTTTGTCTAAGTTAATCCCAACCGGTTAAGTAATGACACCGAAGGGAATTGAGAAATTAGAATAAAAACAAAGGGCTGATCGTGATATCAGCCCTTTTTGATATTTGTGTGATCTTAGCGACATAACTCATGTTGGCTAGTCAACCGTTCATTGCAGGATCATTTCAGCTTTGCAAGGTCGGCTTCGATCTCTGCGATCTTGCTAGAGACGACTTTCTCTAGGTGGCGTAAGTCAGTCAGGATCTTCTGCTTTACATCCACTTCGGCCATTGGGGTCGGTTTAGTGATTTTGTTCAGTTCATCAATCACAAGCGTGAGGTTGCGGTTAATCTCAGTCACTTCTTTGTATTGATTATTGCCACCACTAACCAGCACACTTTTTACTTGTCGTGGGTACTTAAACTTAACACTTTTCGCGAACAGTTCGCCTTTCTGCTTTCGAAAGTAAATCTTCAAAATATCTTTGTAGGCTTCTTGGCGAAGGGAGTAACGTTCAATCTGTTTAGGTTCGTGGATACCTAAGCCAGTGAGGTTTGGATACATAAGCGACCTCTAGTTGATGAATGTAATACTTTTATGTCATTGACTTAATCAATGTAGCAGTCTAATGATGAGCTAGATAGATGAGATCTAGGAATTGATGGTAAGTTGTGGGCAAGATCGCTCTCTATCTTTACCCACTCTTCGTTCATGATTGGATTCTCTTATTAGGGGGCCAGTTCCGAAACATGTTCCGTCAATCTTTCTCTCAGCGCTTGCTCCTGCTCTTCAGAAAGTCTTCCTCCGGCTTCACTGGTCAGTATGAACAAATCTTCTGCTCGTTCGCCTATCGTGGTGATCTTCGCGCCATGCAAATTTATGTCCAATTCAGCAAAGGTCGCACCGACTTCAGCCAATAACCCCGGAGTGTCGAGTGCTCTCAACTCCATCAAGGTATGCTTTTTGCTCTTTGTCGGGAGAAATTCAACCAGAGTTTTCACCTTGAAGTGCTGTAAATTTCGAGGGGTGCGACGTGTTTTTATTTTGGTTGGACGACCATCAGTAAGAACGTGCAACAAGTGTTTGGCGATGGCTTTGTGTCTTGCTTCGTCAATCGCTTCGCCATGCTGGTCCAGCACAATAAATGTATCCAAAACATGGCCATCTTTGCTGATCATGACCTGCGCGTCGTGAACATTAAAGTTACGTCTGTCGAGTTCGGCAACCACGGTCGCAAACAGTGCCGCTTGATCTTTACAGTAAACAAACACCTCGGTACCACCACGAGTGGCTTTTTTGCTGATTAATACTAGGGGTTGGCTTGGATCTTCTAAGCGAAGCAAATGCTCACAATGCCAAGCGATTTGCTTATGCGTATGACGTAAGAAGTAGTCGGCTTTGAAGCGCTGCCAAAGTACCTCAATTTGACGAGCTGTGAAGCCCTCTTTACGCAGCAGTGCTGAGGCCATTTGTTGGTTATGACGAATACGATCTCTGACATCAACCGGGTTTTCTAGACCGCGACGCAGTGCTCTTTGTGTTGAGTGAAATAACTCTGCCAACAAAGTGCGTTTCCAGCTATTCCAAAGATCGGGGTTAGTTGCACAAATGTCGGCGACAGTCAGACACACTAATAATTCTAACGACTCTTCATCGCGAACTTTTTTCGCGAACTCGGCAATGACATCAGGATCGTGGATATCACGGCGTTGAGCGGTGACCGACATTAACAAGTGGTTTTGTACTAACCAAGATACTTGCTTGGCTTCTGGTTTTGATAGCCCGTGCTCGATACAGAAAGAGTAAGCTTCAACAGCACCGATCTCTGAGTGGTCTCCACCGCGGCCTTTGCCGATGTCGTGGAAGATAGCCGCGAGAATCAAGATCTCTTTCTTTTGCACGCGTGGATACACTTCACAGCAAATAGGGTGCTTGTCGTGGTTTTCGATTTGACCAAATCGGTTGATGTGCTTGAGTAGGCGAATACTGTGCTCATCAACGGTGTAAACATGGAATAGGTCAAACTGCATCTGACCAACGATCTGGCTCCACTGGGGTAAGTAAGCGGAAAGCACGCCCAGCTTATGCATTAAGCTAAAAGCTTTATGCAGGGCATTTGGGTGGCGAACCAATGCCATGAACTTATCGCGTGCTTCAGGGATTGTATGCAGGAATCGATTCAATCGACGACGCGCTGTTCGCAGTTGTCGCAATGTGGGTGGGCTGACCCCTTCAATAGAAGAGTCATTCGCGATGTGGATGAACATATCGAGAATAGTTTCTGGTCTTGCTTGGAATAGGGCTGGCTTACGCGCTTCAATCAATGAACCTCGACGTTGGAAGTCGTTGTCAAGAATCTCAGCCTCTTGGGTCTGACCACCGTTAATGATCGCTTGGTCGAACAGCTTAAGCAGCATCTTGTTAAGTTCAGCAACACGACGAAGGGTTCGGTAGAACTCCTTCATCATCATTTCGACGCCAAGATTGCCTTCCCCCGTATAGCCAAGGTGTTCTGCCACTTGAGCTTGATGGGCAAAGGTGAGTCGGTTGTCGTAGCGGCGTAATTCAATGTGCAGTGCAAAACGAACGCGCCATAGGAAATCTTGGCACTCAACTAATTCACGATACTCTGCATCGGTGAGAAAACCGTATTTGCTCATCTCTAACAAAGAGGTCGCACCGAAGTGGCGGCGTGCTACCCAACTCAATGTATGGATATCTCTTAAGCCTCCAGGCGTCGATTTGATGTCCGGCTCTAGGTTATACGTGGTGTCGTGGTAACGAGCATGACGCGTTCTCTGCTCTTGAATCTTAGCTTGGTAAAAAGCCTCACTTGGCCAAAATGAATCGGAATGAACCTTGAGTTTTAATTCTTGGAAGGTGTCTTCACTGCCACACAGTAAGCGCGACTCTTGCAGATTGGTTGCAACGGTTAAATCATCACTGCCAATCTCAATACACTCAGCAATAGTACGTACCGCATGGCCAACCTCGAGTTTTAAATCCCAAAGCAAGGTAATGAATTGACTGATCTTTTCACCCAGTGCGGGGGGTAATGTTTTTTGCGAGACGATCAAAATATCAATGTCGGAAAGAGGGTGGAGCTCGCCTCGGCCATAGCCACCAACCGCAACAAGAGCGATATGAGGCAAGTGATTGAATTCAAAATATTCCCATAATCGATTGAGAAGCAAGTCCATGTAATCAGAGCGCATCAACACCAAATCAGTCACTGGGTGATGATTTAGAAATTCATCTTTCTGATATTGCGTAAAGACTTCAAGCTTATTTTTCAATTCGCAGATTTCAATTTGTTCGTCATTGAACGTAAGAGGGCATTGATAAGGCATAGTTTGCTATCCGTGCAAGCAAATGAGAAGAGTAAACAATTTAACAGAAGCTGATGGAAAATCGAAATGGGGTAGATAAAAAATATCCTCGACAATGCGAGGATATTTTTAAAAGTCTGATCTATTCAGCTTGTTGGACTAAGCGTTCTTCATGATACGTGGAATGGTATCATCGCTGCGCAGCGTTAGCACTTCACAACCCGTATCGGTCACAACCAAGGTGTGTTCCCACTGCGCTGAGTTTTTGCTGTCTGCTGTGTACACTGTCCAGCTATCTTCATCATCGAGACGGCAACCAAACTTACCCGCGTTGATCATTGGTTCGATAGTGAAACACATTCCAGCTCTTAGTACTGTGCGGTCGTTGTTTTTGTAGTGAACGACTTGGGGCTCTTCGTGGAATTCAGACCCAATGCCGTGACCACAGTAATCTTTTACAATTGAGAACTTAGCGCGTGGGTTATTCTTATTGTTTGTTTTGATGTACTTCTCAATCGCGGTACCGATTTGACCGAGCTGAACACCGGGTTTTACTTGGCGCATGCCTTCGTAAAGCGCTTCTTGAGCAACCATACACAGACGCTTGTTTGCCGGTGACACTTCACCAACCAGGAACATCTTAGACGTATCACCATGATAACCTTGTGGGCGTACACTGAGGTCGGCGTTTTCGTCATCAGGAACGATGACCGTGATATCAACGTTCAGAATGTCGCCATCTTTTAATACCGCAGGCTTGAATTGCCCCGTGCTGCCCACCTCGTCTTGTGACGCTGGAATGCCGTGACACACAATATGATTGATAGACGTACAGATTGACTTAGGAAAACCGTGGTAATCAAGTGGTGCTGAGTATGCGCCTCTTTCTAGCGCGTACTGATGACAGATTTCGTTGAGCTCTTCTGTCGTTGTGCCGGCTTGGATGTGAGGTTCAATCATCTCCAAAATGTCAGAGGCCAACTTGCCAGCGACGCGCATTTTTTCAATTTCTTCAGCAGTTTTAATTTTTACAGCCATTGCATATCTCTTAATTGGGTAGCACCTAAGTGTGCATATTGGGGCTATTCTATCAGTGCAGCATTTTAGCGCAACATTCCCATACCCCTATAATATAGGTGGATACTGCTCTGTCTGGGGCGATAATATTCGGTTCTATAATCCAAACGTAGTTTGAGTAGGGCACTATTTTATAGAGGAAATTGGTCGCTAGGGAACAGGATAGCCGTTGCCATTTTTCGATTTTTTTCTAGCCATAGATAGACTAAATATGGTATAAAGCGCGCCGGACATCAGGACTGTTTTCTCTGATTTTGCGAAACAAGCTTCATGTCTACTAACTTATATCTTTAAATCACACACATTCCGACACATGTTCCGGGGTGCCTCAACAACACGAATAACGGCTGAAAAGTGGTTAGTTGTTAGGGGTCGGATTCATGGGGGATGTGGAGGCCTAACCCCATAGAGGATTTTAAAATGGCAACTGTATCAATGCGCGAAATGCTTAAAGCTGGTGTTCACTTCGGTCACCAAACTCGTTACTGGAACCCAAAAATGAAGCCATTCATCTTTGGCGCTCGTAGCAAAGTACATATCATCAACCTAGAAAAAACGGTACCAATGTTCAACGAAGCTCTAGCTGAAATTGCTAAAGTTGGCGAGAAAAAAGGTAAAGTTCTTTTTGTTGGTACTAAGCGCGCTGCATCTGAAGCTGTTAAAGAAGCTGCTATCAACAGCAACCAGTACTACGTTAACAACCGCTGGTTAGGCGGCATGCTAACGAACTACAAAACTGTTCGTCAGTCTATCAAGCGTCTGAAAGAACTTGAAGCGCAAGCTCAAGACGGTACTTTCGACAAGCTTACTAAGAAAGAAGCTCTAATGCGTACTCGTGAAATGGAGAAGCTAGAGAAATCTCTTGGTGGTATCAAGAACATGGGCGGCCTTCCAGACGCTCTATTCGTAATCGATGCTGATCACGAACATATCGCAGTTAAAGAAGCAAACAACCTAGGTATCCCAGTTTACGCTGTTGTTGATACTAACTCTAACCCAGACGGTGTTGACTTCGTTATCCCTGGTAACGATGATGCAATCCGTGCAGTACAGCTTTACCTAAACGCTGCTGCAGACGCGGTTAAAGAAGGTCGTAACAAAGATGTTGTTGCTGTAGCTGCTGAAAAAGACGGTTTTGTAGAAGCTGAATAATAGCGGCTCTGAGCCATATTTAGTTCATATTAAGCGGTCACAATAGATGGCTTAATGGACTGAATACAGTCAATATCAGGGGCCAATTAATGAGGCCCCTGTTTTTTATCTTTTTTAGAATTTACTAAGGAATAGAGAATGGCAACTGTAACTGCAGCTCTAGTTAAAGAACTTCGTGAACGCACAGCAGCGGGCATGATGGAATGTAAAAAAGCGCTTGTTGCTGCTGAAGGCGACATCGAGCTAGCAATTGAAAATATGCGTAAATCTGGTGCAGCGAAAGCAGCTAAAAAAGCTGGTAACGTTGCTGCAGAAGGCACAATCATCATTAAAGAAGAAGGTGGCGTTGCTGCTCTTCTTGAAGTGAACTGCCAAACTGATTTCGTAGCTAAAGATGCAGGTTTCCTTGCGTTCGCTAACGAAGTTGCTGAAGCGGCTCTAGCTGAACGTCTAGACATTGCTGCACTTCAAGCTAAGTTTGAAGAAGCACGTATCGCACTAATCACTAAGATCGGTGAAAACATCAACATCCGTCGCGTACAATTCGTTGAAGGTGTTGCACTTGCTTCTTACCGTCACGGCGAGAAAATCGGTGTTGTTGTTGCAGGTGAAGGCGAAGCTGAAACGCTTAAGCACGTTGCAATGCACGTTGCTGCATCACGTCCTGAGTTCCTAAACCCAGAAGACGTACCTGCTGACGTAGTAGAGAAAGAAAAAGCCGTTCAAGTTGAAATCGCTATGAACGAAGGCAAACCAGCTGAAATCGCAGAGAAAATGGTTGTTGGCCGTATGAAGAAATTCACAGGCGAAATCTCTCTAACTGGTCAAGCTTTCATCATGGAGCCTAAGCAAACTGTTGGCGCTATCCTTAAAGAGAAAGGCGCTTCAGTATCTGACTTCGTACGTCTAGAAGTTGGTGAAGGCATCGAGAAAGCAGCTGAAATGAGCTTTGCTGACGAAGTTGCAGCGGTACAAAAAGGTTAATCCTTAGCGTATTTGTTTGAAAAGAGACCGTGGCAAATGCTGCGGTCTTTTTATGAATAATGAATTATTTTTCGATTTTAGCGGTAATGAATGCAAACTGACTGGCTCAGTTTTTATCCATGACTGTTAATCATCAACTCTTTGGAAGGTAAACTCCATGACTACGAACCCTAAACCGGCATATCAACGTATTCTGTTAAAACTTAGCGGTGAAGCACTACAAGGCGAAGAGGGCTTTGGCATTGACCCGACGATCCTTGATCGTATGGCTCAAGAAGTGAAAGAATTGGTTGAACTAGGTGTTCAAGTAGGCGTTGTTATCGGTGGCGGCAACCTTTTCCGTGGTGCGGGCCTGGCTGAAGCAGGTATGAACCGCGTTGTTGGTGACCATATGGGGATGCTTGCAACGGTAATGAACGGCCTTGCAATGCGTGATGCTCTGCACCGCGCTTACGTAAACGCACGTGTAATGTCAGCCATCCCTCTGAAAGGTGTGTGTGACGACTACAACTGGGCAGATGCAATCAGCCAATTACGCCAAGGTCGCGTTGTGATCTTCTCGGCGGGGACAGGTAACCCATTCTTTACTACGGATTCTGCTGCATGTCTACGTGGTATCGAAATTGAAGCTGATGTCGTTCTAAAAGCGACAAAAGTAGATGGTGTATTTACTGCTGACCCTGTAGCAAACCCAGACGCAGAGCTGTATGATACGTTGTCTTACAACACGATTCTTGATAAAGAATTGAAAGTGATGGACTTGGCTGCATTTACGTTAGCACGTGATCACAAAATGCCAATCCGTGTATTTAACATGAATAAACCAGGCGCCCTACGTCGCGTGGTTATGGGTGAAACTGAAGGTACATTAATCAGCGACGCTGACTAATTTTTCGGGCTTACTGAGGCGTTATACTTTGGTAAGCTTATCCTTATCACTCCAAATAAAAAGCTTTCTTGAAGAAAGAACATAATCAAGGTGAAATTGTGATTAACGAAATCAAAAAAGACGCTCAAGAGCGCATGGTAAAAAGTGTTGATGCACTAAAAAACAGCCTACAAAAAATTCGTACAGGTCGTGCTCACCCGAGCCTACTTTCTGGCCTGACTGTTGAGTACTATGGTGCGCCAACACCTTTGGCTCAAGTAGCGAACGTTATCGCTGAAGATGCGCGTACACTTGCGATTACAGTGTTTGATAAAACACTGACGCCACTCGTTGAAAAAGCAATCCTGACATCTGACCTAGGTCTAAACCCTATGTCTGCGGGTACAGTTATCCGTGTTCCACTTCCACCGCTAACGGAAGAGCGTCGTAAAGATCTCGTTAAAATTGTTCGTGGCGAAGCTGAAGGTGGCCGTGTTGCTATCCGTAACATCCGTCGTGACGCGAATGGCGATCTAAAAGCACTTCTTAAAGATAAAGAAATCTCTGAAGACGAAGATCGTAAAGCACAAGACGAAATTCAAAAGCTAACTGACG
Organism: Vibrio minamisatsumaniensis; assembly: GCF_050337445.1. Taxonomy (NCBI): domain Bacteria; kingdom Pseudomonadati; phylum Pseudomonadota; class Gammaproteobacteria; order Vibrionales; family Vibrionaceae; genus Vibrio; species Vibrio minamisatsumaniensis. The sequence goes on from NZ_JAKJSY010000011.1 coordinate 45,067, forward strand.
CTGCGGTTAAGAACGTAGACGAAGTTCTAGCTGTTAAAGAAAAAGAGTTGATGGAAGTTTAATTTTCCATATTCTTTTCTTTCCGGAAAAACGCTGTACTCACGGTGCAGCGTTTTTTTATGCTACTCTGTTCGACTATTAGAATTTGATTCACTCTTTTATGCATAATTCTCAAGCGTTCACAGACTCTCTTCCTAAACACATTGCTGTCATTATGGATGGTAATGGCCGCTGGGCAAAAGCTCAGGGCAAGCCTCGCGTATTTGGCCATAAAAACGGTGTTCAAGCCGTTCGAAAAACCATCGCTTCTGCTGCTAGACTGGGCATCCAAGCCGTAACGCTGTTTGCGTTCAGTAGTGAGAACTGGCGTCGTCCTGAAGAAGAAGTCGGTATATTGATGGAATTGTTCATTTCAGTTCTATCTAGTGAAGTGAAAAAACTTCATAAAAACAATCTACAGTTTCGTGTTATTGGTGACAAAAGTCGTTTCAATGATCGATTACAAAAGAAGATAGAAGAAGCGGAAGCTTTGACTCGCAATAATACTGGTATGATTGTTAATATTGCGGCCAACTACGGCGGCAAGTGGGATATTCAACAAGCAATGACCTCCATTGCCCGAAAGGTAAAGTCTGGTGATATTAATGTAGAAGACATTGATGAATCTATGATTACACAGCACCTAACAATGGCGGATATTCCTGAAGTTAATCTGTTGATCCGAACGAGTGGTGAATGCCGCATTAGTAATTTTATGCTGTGGCAATTGGCTTATGCCGAAATGTATTTTACTGAACAATTCTGGCCAGATTTTAATGAAGACAGCTTAGTAGAAGCTGTGACTTGGTTTGTAAATCGTGAGCGTCGTTTTGGATGCACCGGTGAGCAAATTAAAGCCATGATGGGCAGTTAATAAGGATTTTTTGTTTTGAAACAACGAATTATAACGGCGTTGATTTTAGCTCCCCTAGTTATTCTAGGCATTTTTGAGTTATCACTTCCCACATTTATTCTTTCATTAGCGGTAATCGCTCTACTGGGCTTTTGGGAGTGGACTCAGTTTGTTGAGAGTAAATCGCGTTACCTAGCACTGATTCCAACGGTAGCGGTCAGTGCTGCCAGTTTTGCTTTTATCCCGTTTGATGCTTTTAGTCTTAATCATTTATCTAGCATTCACTACGCCATTCTTATTATTGGTGCGGTTTGGTGGGTTATCGCAAGTGGTATGGCAGTGACTTACCCTAAGTCGATGCCAGCATGGAAAAATTCTTCTCTTCTTCGACACGCATTTGGTATTTTGACTCTATTACCCTTTTTCTGGAGTGTCGTTATTTTGCGCGCCAATGGTATCGATGTGGATCCTTACCACGGAGCAAAGCTTGTAATGTTTGTTTGTTTGCTGGTATGGGCGGCAGATAGTGGCGCGTATTTTTCAGGCAAGAGCTTTGGTAAGCGAAAAATGGCGCCCGCGGTAAGCCCTAATAAGACGATTGAAGGTCTTGTTGGTGGTATTATAGCAGCGGTGATTGTGGCTTGGATCTTTGCTGGCTTGTTTGATATTCAATTTACAAGTCCGCTTAACATGATTGTTATTACCCTCGTGACGGTTGTGATTTCTGTTCTAGGTGACCTTGTTGAAAGTATGTTTAAGCGTGCTTCAGGGGTCAAAGACAGCAGTAATCTGATCCCAGGTCATGGTGGTATTCTTGATAGAATAGATAGCTTAACCGCTGCGTTCCCTGTCTTTGCACTGCTTTATTTAGCTCTCTAATAAAAAGGGTGGTAACTCTGCTGCCCTTTACTACATTTCTACGGTCATATTCGATGCGAAATCTAACTATCCTTGGCGCTACTGGCTCAATTGGCATGAGTACACTCAAAGTCGTTGAGCAAAATCCAGAACTGTATTCGGTTATTGCTCTGGCTGCTGGCTCGAACGTTGAAAAGATGCTGGCGTTAGTTGAAAAGTGGCGACCAAGCTATGTTGCGATGGCTTGCCCAAATGCAGCGTCCCAGCTCGCTGAAATGTTGTCTGAGGAACACCCTAATATCCAAGTACTTTCTGGAGATGAAGGGGTGTGTCAGGTTGCTTCTCTAGAAGAAGTGGACACCGTAATGGCTGCAATTGTTGGTGCGGCAGGATTACTTCCTACTATGTCTGCGGTTAAAAAGGGTAAGCGTATCCTGCTTGCAAACAAAGAAGCTTTGGTTATGACAGGGCAGTTGTTTATTGACGCCGTAGAAAAATACGGTGCTGAGCTACTTCCGGTCGACAGTGAACATAATGCTATTTTTCAATGCCTACCACAAAATGTACAAACTAACCTAGGTCGTTGTGATCTCGAAGAAAACGGTGTTAATCATATTCTTTTGACTGGTTCTGGTGGCCCTTTCCGTTATACCGATGTTGCTGAACTCGAATCAGTCAGCCCTGAACGAGCCATTGCGCACCCCAACTGGTCGATGGGGCCTAAGATCTCTGTCGATTCTGCGACGATGATGAATAAAGGCTTAGAGTACATTGAAGCGAAATGGTTATTTAATGCTTCTCAGGAGCAGTTAAAAGTCATTATTCACCCTCAGTCAGTGATTCATTCTATGGTCCAATTTAAAGATGGCTCTGTGCTTGCTCAAATGGGCGAACCCGATATGGCGACCCCTATTGCTTTGACGATGTCTTACCCTGAGCGTACTGAAGCGGGTGTTAAGCCGTTGGACTTTACTAAAATTGGTGAGCTGACGTTCTTAGATCCCGATTTGACTCGTTACCCGTGTTTAAGACTCGCGATTGAAGCGTGCTACTTAGGTCAGCACGCAACCACTGCCATTAACGCGGCAAATGAAATTGCCGTCGATGCTTTCTTGACCAAGCGGGTGAAATTTACCGATATTGCTGTCATTAACGAATATGTGATGAGAAAAGTATGTGAACAACATAACTCTGAGGGCTTAGATAGCTTGGAAAGCCTTCTCGAGCTCGATAGTATGTCTCGTCAAATAGCCATCCAATTTATTAAAGAGCAGCTAGCATGAGTGGAATTCTATGGAACTTCGCCTCCTTTATTGTAGCGCTTGGCATTCTGGTCGCAGTTCATGAGTTTGGACACTTCTGGGTTGCGCGTCGCTGTGGTGTGAAAGTTGAGAAATTCTCGATTGGTTTTGGTAAATCAATCTGGAGCAAAGTGGGTCGTGATGGCACGGAATACAGTTTATCTGTTATTCCATTAGGCGGCTACGTTAAGATGCTTGATGGGCGTGTTGACGACCTTTCTGAAGATGAACAACAGTACGCTTTTGATAAGAAGCCATTGTGGAAACGAACCGCCATTGTCGGTGCTGGCCCAGCATTTAACTTTATCTTTGCCGTTTTTGCGTATTGGTTGGTCTTTTTGATTGGTGTACCGGCGGTTAAGCCTGTTATTGGTGAAGTCATTCCGCAATCTATTGTGGCACAAGCCGGAATTGAAAGTGGAATGGAACTTAAATCTATTTCAGGAATCAAAACCGCAGATTGGGAATCAGTAAACATGGGTTTGATATCACATATTGGTGATCAATCCATGACAGTAACGGTTTCTTCTCCTGACGATATTGGCTTTGAACAACAGGTGACATTGGATATTTCAGACTGGTCGTTTAACCCAGAAACTGAATCTGCGATGACGACGCTTGGCTTTAAACCGTATTCTCCAGAGATCTCGACTGTCGTTGCCCAAGTGATTGATAATGGCGCGGCCTCTGCGGCTGGCCTAGAAGCCGGCGACAAAATTGTAGAAATCAATGGGCAGTCGATTGAAAAGTGGCCGTCGGTGGTTGAGGCTATTCGTTCAAACCCGATGACATCCATAGATCTTGTCGTATTGCGTAACGGTGCTGAGCAGTCATTGGTTATGACACCGAAAAGTCGTGAGCTTTCGGATGGTTCGACAATCGGCTATGCAGGTATTGCTCCAGAAGTCGCAGAATGGCCAGAAGATTATCGCTTTGAGTTACAATTTGGTGTAATTGAGTCTGTAGGGAAAGCATTTGATAAAACAGGTCAAATCATTGACTTGACACTGACAATGCTTAAAAAGCTCATCGTTGGCGATGTTGGCTTAAACAACCTAAGTGGCCCGATTTCAATTGCTAAAGGTGCCGGTACAACCGCCGAATACGGTCTGGTTTACTTCTTAGGCTTTTTAGCTCTGATTAGTGTTAACTTAGGGATTATTAATTTGGTTCCGCTACCGATGCTTGATGGCGGACATTTGCTCTTTTTTGCTATTGAAGCTGTTACTCGTAAACCTGTCCCTGAAAAATTTCAGGAAATGGGATACCGAGTGGGAGGGGCAATTCTCTTCTCTTTGATGGCTCTGGCAATATTTAATGATTTTACTCGTCTGTGAATGGTTTCTCACAGGAATTGGTAGTAGCAAGGAATAATTAGAATAAGTATGGCGATTAAGCAAATTCTGTTCGCAAGTCTATTAGCCACCAGTGTGGCTGCGAATGGAGCACAAAACTTTGTGGTTAAAGACATTAAAATCGAAGGTTTACAGCGTGTTGCACTTGGTGCTGCTCTACTTAAAATGCCAGTTCGTATTGGCGACGAAGTAGATCAAGGCGATGTCTCTGAGATCATTCGTGCACTGTATGCTTCAGGTAATTTTGAAGACGTTAAAGTGCTTCGTGATGAAGGTGTTCTCGTTATTCAAGTGAAAGAGAGACCCACTATTGCCAGTATTTCCTTCTCAGGTAACAAGGCGATCAAAGAGGAGCAACTTCAACAGAACCTAGATGCATCTGGTGTTCGTGAAGGGGAAGCGCTTGATCGAACAACCTTAAGTAACATCGAGAAAGGTCTTGAAGACTTCTACTACAGCGTTGGTAAATATAACGCGACAGTAAAAGCCGTTGTTACGCCTTTGCCGCGTAATCGTGCAGACCTTAAGTTTGTGTTTACTGAAGGGGTATCCGCGAAGATTCAGCAAATTAACTTTATCGGTAACAAAGTTTTTTCTGATGCTGAATTATTGAGTCGTTTCAACTTGAACGCGAATGTCGCATGGTGGAATTTTCTTGCAGATGAAAAATATCAGAAGCAAGTACTGGCCGGCGATATCGAAGCGCTAAAATCTTACTACCTTGACCGTGGTTACCTGAAATTTAAGGTTGATTCTACGCATGTAGCGATTTCTCCCGACAAGAAAGGGGTTTATATCACTCTTGGTCTTGATGAAGGTGAAGCCTATACCGTTAAAGAGGTCAAATTCCGTGGTGATCTGATAGGGCGTGAAGCGGATTTTGCAGCCTTAGTACCTTTTGAGGATGGCGATATTTATAACGGTTCTTCCGTGACATCATTGGAAGAGAACGTAAAACGAATTCTTGGTGAGTCCGGTTATGCTTACCCGCAGGTTCGTACTATCCCAGAGTTTAATGATGAGACGAAAGAAGTTTCATTAGTGATCAACGTAGAAGCGGGTAGCCGTATCTATGTTCGTGATATTCGTTTTACAGGGAATAACTCGACCAAAGATGAAGTGTTACGACGTGAGATGCGTCAGATGGAAGGCAGTTGGCTTAACTCGAAATCGATTGATACCGGTAAGAGCCGTCTTAACCGTTTAGGTTACTTCGAAACGGTAGATGTACAAACGGTACGGGTTCCTGGTACTGAAGACCAAGTTGATTTGGTTTACAACGTAAAAGAAGCGAACTCAGGCAGTATTAACTTCGGTGTCGGCTACGGCACGGAATCTGGTATTAGTTTCCAAGTTGGTCTGCAACAAGATAACTTTGCTGGTACTGGTAATCGTGTTGGCGTTAGTGCCATGATGAACGATTACCAAAAAAACTTGAGCTTAGACTACCGTGACCCATACTGGAACCTTGATGGTGTCAGTTTAGGTGGGAAGATATTTTATAACGAATTCGAAGCCTCTGAGGCGGGTATTGTTGATTATAATAACCAAAGTTATGGCACCAGCCTAACATGGGGTTTCCCAGTCGACGAGCTTAATCGCATCGAGTTTGGTGTTGGTTATACGCACAACAAGATCGGTAACGTACCAACTTATGTCCAAGTTGAACAGTTCACGAGAAGTATTAACCAATATGGAAACGAAAACATCTTAACGGATGATTTCGATATCAATATCTCGTGGACTCGTAATAATCTTAACCGTGGTTTCTTCCCAACAGAGGGGAACCATCAACGTGCTTTTGCCAAAATGACAGTACCAGGTTCGGATGTTAAGTACTTTAAATTGCAGTACGATGTAAAACATTACATACCGCTGACCAAAAAGCATGAGTTCACTCTATTGATGCGTGGCCGATTAGGCTATGGTAATGGTTACGGTAAAACAGATGGTAACGACAACTTGTTCCCATTCTATGAAAACTACTATGCGGGTGGCTTCACTACGCTGCGTGGTTTTGGCTCTAACTCGGCAGGTCCAAAAGCGGTTTACGGCAGTAGCTCCGGTAATAACCCTACCTACAGCTCTGCAACCGATGATTCGGTTGGTGGTAACGCGGTGGCTTTGGCTAGTATAGAGTTAATCGTACCTACGCCGTTTGCTTCAGATGAAGTACGAAGTCAGATCCGAACCAGTGTCTTCTTTGATATGGCCAGTGTATGGGATACAGAATTCGTAGATCGTGGTAGGCCTAATAGTGGTGGCCAATATTACTACGATTACTCTGATCCAACCAATTACCGTTCATCTTATGGTGCTGCTCTTCAGTGGATGTCACCGATGGGCCCACTGGTTTTCTCTTTAGCGAAACCAGTTAAAATTTACGAAGGTGATGATGAGGAATTCTTCACATTTACCATTGGTAGAACTTTCTAATATTTAAAGGACAATATTTTGAAAAATATGATTAAAGCTGCGGGTTTAGGCCTTGTAGTTCTTAGCTCTTCTTTCTTTGCAACAGCGGCTGAAGCTGCGCAAAAAGTGGGTTTTGTAAACACTGCACAAGTATTCCAGGCTCTACCTCAGCGCGAAGTTGTTCTTCAAAAAATGCAGGAAGAATTCAAAGATAAAGCGGCCGAGCTGCAGAGCATTCAAGCCGAAGCGAAAACGAAGATTGAAAAACTTAAGCGTGATGGCGAACTGCTAGGCCCTGACGAAGTTGAGAAGCTTCGCATTGAAGTTGGCCAATTAGACAGTAAGTACAAAATCAAAGCTCAAGCATTAGAAAAAGCCAGTCAACGTCGTGAAGCACAAGAGAAGCAAAAACTATTCAAAGTGATTCAAGATGCTGTCACTAAAGTTGCAGAGAAAGAAGGCTACGACATGATTATTGATACTCAAGCTCTGCAATACGGCAAGCCTGAGTACAACATCTCTGAGCAAGTAATTAAATCACTGAAATAAGTTATATGAAGAACCTGACTTTAGCCGAATTGGCAACGATTACCGGAGGGGAGTTACATGGAGACGGTGCCATCACTGTCTCAGTTGTTGCTCCTATGGATAAAGCGCAAGAAGGGAGCATTACGTTCCTTTCGAACACGAAGTACAGCAAGCTTCTAAGTGACTGTAAAGCATCTGCTATTATGGTTAAAGAGAGTGAGCGTGAACTGTGTAAAACCAATGTGATTGTGGTCAGCGACCCTTACGTGGCTTTTGCTAAAGTTGCTCAAGCGCTTGATACAACGCCTGCCCCTGCGGCGGAGATTGCTGATTCTGCTTCAATTTCAGGCGACGCAACCATTGGGCAAAATGTGTCCATTGGTGCAAATGCTGTGATTGAATCTGGTGTGGTACTGGGTGATGATGTGATCATCGGTGCTGGCTGTTTTATTGGTAAAAACGCGAAAGTTGGCGCTGGTACTAAGCTATGGGCTAACGTAAGTGTTTACCATGACGTTGTGATTGGTGAAGCATGCTTGATTCAATCAAGCACGGTTATTGGTTCTGATGGCTTTGGTTATGCGAACGAGAAAGGCGAATGGGTTAAGATTCCGCAAGTCGGTTCCGTTCGCATTGGTAACCGAGTTGAAATCGGCGCGTGTACCAGCATTGACCGCGGTGCATTAGATGACACGATCATTGAAGACAACGTTATCCTAGATAATCAGCTTCAGATTGCTCACAATGTTCACATCGGATATGGTTCAGCCCTTGCGGGTGGTACTATTGTGGCTGGCAGCACAACGATAGGTAAGTACTGTATTATTGGTGGTGGCTGTGTGATTAATGGTCACATTGAAATCATTGACGGCGTTACGATCACCGGTATGGGGATGGTAATGCGCAGCATCACTGAGAAAGGCATGTACTCTTCGGGTATTCCTTTACAGCCAAATAAAGATTGGCGTAAAACAGCAGCGCGTGTTCATCGTATTGATGAAATGAACAAGCGTTTGAAATCCGTTGAAAAACTTATCGAGAAGAGCGTGGAATCATAATTCCAGCATTTCTAATAAAAGGCTCGCGTATAGCGAGTCTTTTTCGTTTATAATCCTTTTAATTAAATAAAGAATATACATAGGAATACGACTTTGACTACTGAACAGACAACGATGAACATTACTGAAATTCAGGAACTATTACCTCATCGCTACCCATTCTTAATGGTTGATCGTGTGACTAGCTTTGAAAAAGAAAAAACACTGACCGCAATTAAGAATGTCTCTGTTAACGAACCTCAGTTCACAGGCCACTTCCCTCAGCTTCCGGTATTCCCGGGCGTGTTGATCTTAGAAGCAATGGCACAAGCAACAGGCCTTCTAGCGTTCAAATCTTTCGGTGCGCCTTCTGGTAATGAGCTGTACTACTTTGCCAGTATCGACAAAGCAAAATTCCGTAAGCCGGTGGTACCTGGTGACCAACTGGTTATTGACGTTGAATTCTTAAAAGAGCGTCGTGGTATCGCATCGTTCAACGGTGTTGCAAAAGTTGACGGCGTGGTTGTATGTTCGGCTGAACTTAAATGTGCTCGCAGAGAGTTTTAATATGATCCATGAAACAGCGAAAATTCACCCGGCAGCCGTCATCGAAGGTGATGTCACTGTCGGTGCTAACGTGACGGTTGGGCCTTTCACTTACATTGCTGGTAACGTGACAATTGGTGACGACACCGAAGTGATGTCGCATGTGGTGATCAAAGGTCACACAACCATTGGCAAACAAAACCGTATCTTCCCACACGCTGTTATTGGTGAAGAAAACCAAGACAAGAAATACGGCGGTGAAGAGACGACGGTTGTGATCGGTGATCGCAACGTGATCCGTGAAGCTGTTCAAATTCACCGCGGCACGGTACAAGACAAAGCAACCACTGTGATTGGTGATGACAATTTACTTTGTGTTAATGCTCACGTAGCGCATGATGTTATTGTTGGTAACCACACTCACATTGGTAACAACGCTATTCTTGGTGGTCACGTAACGGTGGGCGATTACGCGGGTGTTATGGCTCTTTCTGCCGTTCACCCATTCTGCTCAATTGGTGCTTACGCTTATATTGGTGGCTGTTCTGCGGTTGTTCAAGATGTACTGCCGTACGTGCTTGCACAGGGTAACCATGCTGCTCCATTCGGTCTTAACTTAGTAGGCTTGAAGCGTAACGGATTTGAGAAACCAGAAATTCGTGCATTACAGAAAGCGTACAAAGAGTTATACCGTTCAGGTAAAACACTTGAAGAAGCGAAAGCAGCTTTAGTTGAAATGGCGAAAGAGTTTACTTCGATAGCCCCTATGCTAGAAATGCTAGAGAGCTCTGAACGCGGTATTATTCGTTAATACTTGATGTGGTTATGTACCAATCAACGTGAGTATGGCAATAATTATTTCGTCAGAATGGTATAACAAAAAGATCGCTACTTATTAGGCGATCTTTTTTGCTTTAAGCAACAAGGAAAAACTATGGCACAGCAAGATACACAAACCAATAGCTCGAACTTTGTTTCGAATGAACCACTGCGTGTGGGTATTGTTGTTGGAGAACTGTCAGGCGATACGCTGGGTGAAGGCTTTATCAAAGCGATCAAATCACAATACCCGAATGCTGAGTTCGTTGGCATTGGCGGCCCGAAAATGAAAGCTCTGGGTTGTGAGTCTCTTTTCGAAATGGAAGAGTTGGCCGTGATGGGCTTAGTTGAAGTGCTTGGCCGTTTACCTCGCTTGTTAAAAGTAAAAGCAGAGCTGGTTAAGCATTTCACTCAAAACCCACCCGATGTGTTTGTCGGTATCGATGCGCCCGATTTTAATCTAAGGCTTGAGTTAGACCTTAAGAACGCTGGAATCAAAACGGTACATTACGTGAGCCCTTCCGTATGGGCTTGGCGTCCAAAGCGTATCTTTAAAATCGATAAAGCAACCGACTTGGTCTTGGCTTTCTTGCCGTTCGAAAAAGCGTTCTACGATAAATATAACGTTGCTTGTGAGTTTGTTGGTCACACGTTAGCAGATGCATTGCCTTTGGAACCGAGTAAACGAGACGCTCGAGAACGGCTGGGCTTAGACCAAGATAAGCCTTGGTTCGCCGTATTACCGGGCAGTCGTGGTGGTGAGATGGGTTTGATTGCTCAACCCTTTATCGAAACTTGCCAGCGTGTTAAGCAGAAGTACCCTGATATCAACTTTGTTGTTGCGCTGGTCAATGAACAGCGAAAAAAACAGTTTATCGAGATCTGGCAATCGACGGCTCCTGAGCTTGAATTCACGTTAGTTGAAGATACGGCAACCAATGTGATTACCGCGGCTGATTCTGTGCTTTTGGCTTCAGGTACCGTGGCGCTTGAATGTATGTTACTTAAGCGTCCGATGGTCGTCGGCTACAAGGTCAACAAGCTCACTGGCTATATCGTGAAGAAATTGTCGATCACAGAATTTGTGTCGCTACCGAATATCCTCGCGGGTGAAGAGATCGTGAAAGAGCATATTCTTGAAGAGTGCCACCCAGACTTTTTGTTCCCGTCTGTCGATAAAATGCTATCAGCCGATAACAGTGCCTTGATCGAACGCTTTACCGAGATGCATCACTGGATCCGTAAAGATGCTGATAAACAGGCGGCTAACGCGGTGTTGAAATTGATTGGCCGACCTTTTGTTGAAGCATAAAGCGCTTACTTACCGAACATGAAGAGATGAGTTATGGCAGTAAAAGAGAAAAAAGAGCTTCCTCCTTTTGAGTACCCGCAAGGCTACCAGCTGTTTGCGGGCGTGGATGAAGTCGGACGTGGTCCTTTGGTTGGTGATGTTGTGACGGCTGCGGTTATCCTCGATCCGAAGAAGCCAATTGAAGGCTTAAACGATTCAAAAAAGCTGTCAGAGAAGAAGCGCCTAGCACTGCTTCCTGAAATCAAAGAGAAAGCACTGGCTTGGTCGGTTGGCCGTTGTTCTCCTCAAGAGATAGATGAGCTCAATATTCTTCAAGCGACCATGGTGGCAATGCAGCGAGCTATCGCAGGTTTGAGCGTTCAACCTGATATGGCGTTGATAGATGGAAACCGTGTTCCGGAGTTACCCATGGATGGGTTGGCTATTGTGAAAGGTGACTTGCGAGTGGCTGAAATCAGTGCCGCGTCTATTATCGCTAAAGTCGTTCGTGACCAAGAGATGGAAGAGCTTGATAAACTTCATCCAGAGTTTGGTTTCGCTCAACATAAAGGTTACCCAACCAAAGCACATTTCGAAGCGATTGAAAAACACGGCGTAACCGAGCATTACCGCAAAAGTTTCAAACCCGTGAAACGTATATTAGGTATCGATTAAAGCGTATCGATGACAACTTAATAGGGTTAGAGCGTCCTATCGAAATCGGCTTCATACTGATTAGAATATCATGGTGATTGAAGCGAGGTCGCGAATAAAGTTGCTTAGTTGCGGTAGAAAAAAATAGAATACATCCAGTTGTAATCCTAGGCTTAGGTCTAGAACTCAGGAAAAATAATGTCAGATCCAAAATTTGTTCACCTCCGCGTACACAGTGACTTTTCAATGGTCGATGGCCTGTCCAAGGTACCGCCATTAGTTAAAAAAGTTGCAGAGATGGGTATGCCCGCTTTAGCACTGACCGACTTTACTAACCTATGCGGCTTGGTGAAGTTTTACGGTAATGCCCATGGCTGCGGGATTAAACCAATCATTGGTGCTGACTTCTTGATGCAGTCTCCAGAATTCGGTGACGAGTTGACTAAGCTCACTGTTCTCGCAATGGACAATAAAGGTTACAACAATCTAACATTATTGATTTCAAAGGCTTACCTTCGTGGCCATGTTCAACATCAGCCTGTTATTGATAAAGAGTGGCTAATTGAGAATGCAGACGGTCTGATTATTCTGTCGGGTGCCAAAGAAGGTGGGGTGGGTAAGGCGTTGCTGAAAGGCAACCGTGAGTTGGTTGCCAATAGTGTTGAGTTTTACAAAACACACTTTCCAGATCGTTTTTATTTAGAGCTGATTCGCACGGGTCGTCCTGATGAAGAGTCTTATCTCCACTTCGCGTTAGAGCTTGCTGAGCAGCAAGATCTGCCTGTTGTCGCAACCAATGAAGTGGTTTTCCTAACCGAAGATCTTTTCGATGCTCATGAGATCCGAGTGGCGATTCACGACGGTTTCACGATGGTCGATCCGCGTCGACCGAAAAATTACAGCCCTCAACAGTATCTGCGCAGTGAAGAAGAGATGTGTGAGTTGTTCTCTGATATCCCTGAAGCACTGGAAAACAGTGTTGAGATCGCCAAGCGTTGTAATGTAACCGTTCGTTTGGGTGAATACTTCTTGCCTAACTTCCCAACCGAAGGTCTGGCGATCGAAGACTATTTGATTAAAAAATCAGAAGAAGGGCTTGAGCGCCGTTTGGCGTTTCTATTCCCGGATGAGAAAGTTCACGCTGAACGCCGACCTGAATACGATGAGCGCCTGAAAATCGAGCTAGAAGTTATCAATAACATGGGGTTCCCCGGTTACTTCTTGATCGTCATGGAGTTCATCCAGTGGTCCAAAGATAACGATGTGCCAGTAGGCCCAGGGCGTGGTTCTGGTGCGGGTTCATTAGTGGCATACGCATTGGATATCACCGATCTTGACCCACTTGAATATGATCTACTTTTCGAACGTTTCTTGAACCCAGAACGTGTATCCATGCCCGATTTCGATATCGACTTTTGTATGGATAAACGTGACCAAGTCATTGATCACGTTGCGGAGATGTACGGTCGTGATGCCGTTTCTCAGATCATCACTTTTGGTACCATGGCGGCAAAAGCGGTTATTCGCGACGTAGGGCGTGTGTTAGGTCACCCATTTGGCTTTGTTGATCGTATTTCTAAGCTGGTACCGCCCGATCCGGGTATGACACTAGAAAAAGCGTTCCTTGCCGAGCCTGCATTGCAAGAGCTTTACGATGGCGATGAAGAAGTCCGTGAGCTGATTGATAAATGTCGAATTCTAGAAGGCTGTACTCGCAACGCCGGTAAACATGCGGGTGGCGTTGTTATCTCACCGACCACGATCACCGATTTTGCGCCAATTTATGCTGATGCAGAAGGCAACTTTCCGGTCACGCAATTCGACAAGAATGATGTAGAAACCGCTGGCTTGGTTAAGTTTGACTTCTTGGGGCTGCGTACCCTGACGATCATTGACTGGGCGCTAGGCTTAGTCAACCCGCGTTTGGCAAAAGAGGGCAAACCGCCGGTTCGGATTGAATCGATTCCTCTGGACGATCAAGCGTCGTTTAATTTATTACAAAACTCTGAAACGACCGCAGTATTCCAATTGGAATCACGCGGTATGAAAGACTTGATCAAACGTCTCCAACCCGACTGTTTTGAAGATATTATCGCATTGGTAGCCTTGTTCCGTCCGGGCCCTCTGCAATCAGGCATGGTAGATAACTTTATCGACCGTAAGCACGGAAGAGAGGCGGTATCTTACCCTGATGAAACGTGGCAGCACGAATCGCTTAAAGAGACGCTAGAACCGACGTATGGCATCATCCTGTATCAAGAGCAGGTAATGCAAATCGCTCAGATCCTTGCAGGGTATACGCTTGGCGGAGCGGATATGTTACGTCGTGCGATGGGTAAGAAAAAGCCAGAAGAGATGGCAAAACAGCGCGGCACCTTTAAAGAAGGTGCAGAAGCCAACGGTGTTGATGGCGAACTGTCCATGAAGATCTTTGACTTGGTAGAGAAGTTTGCGGGCTACGGTTTTAACAAATCTCACTCGGCGGCCTACGCACTGGTTTCTTATCAAACGCTGTGGCTAAAAACTCACTACCCTGCGGAGTTTATGGCAGCGGTAATGACCGCAGATATGGATAACACCGAAAAGGTTATTGGCCTTGTTGATGAATGTTTCCGCATGAAGCTTAAATTGCTGCCTCCTGATATTAATTCTGGTTTATACCGCTTTAATGTGGATGAAGATGGCGCGATTGTTTATGGTATCGGAGCCATTAAAGGGGTTGGTGAAGGGCCCATTGAAGCGATCATTGAAGCGCGGAATAAAGGCGGCTACTTTAAAGACTTGTTCGACTTCTGTGCGCGACTTGATCTGAAAAAAGTGAACAAGCGTGTTATCGAAAAGTTGATTCTGTCCGGAGCTTTAGATAGATTAGGCCCTCACCGAGCAGCGATGATGGCCTCATTGAAAGATGCGGTTAAGGCGGCGAGCCAACATCACCATGCTGAATCTTTCGGCCAATCGGATATGTTTGGTGTGTTGACTGATGCTCCGGAAGAGGTTGAACATAAATACACCCAAGTGCCCAAGTGGCCGGAAAAGGTTTGGCTTGAAGGGGAACGTGAAACGCTGGGCTTGTATTTAACGGGTCACCCGATTAATGCTTACATCAATGAATTGGCAAAATACACCAGCTGTCGTTTAAAAGATGCCACACCAACGCGTCGCGATCAGTCATTAACGATTGCAGGCTTGGTCATTGCTGCCAGAGTGATGACGACTAAGCGCGGAACACGAATTGGTTTGATGACCCTCGACGACCGATCGGGTCGTATGGAAGTGATGTTGTTCTCAGATGCACTCGATCGCTATGCCGAATTGCTTGAAAAAGACAAAATAGTGGTCGTTTCTGGACAGGTCAGCTTTGATGATTTCAATGGTGGGCTTAAAATGTCCGCGCGCGAGGTCATGGACTTAGGAAGCGCCCGTGAAAAATATGCTCGTGGGGTATCGATATCCATCGAACAATCCCAAATTAATGGTCAATTTTTTGAACGCTTTAGTCAAATCATAGAACCTTATAGAGCCGGAACGGTCCCAGTCAATGTATACTACCAGCGTGCCGACGCTAGAGCGCGGTTAACATTGGGCACAGAATGGCGCGTAACGCCAAGTGATACATTACTCGATGAATTAAAACAGCTGCTTGGAAATAGCCAAGTAGAACTCGAATTTAACTAAAATTTAGCTACGCAAATGTGGAGCTGAATAAACAAGGATTCATAGATGAGCCTGAACTTTCTAGAATTTGAAAAGCCTATCGCTGAACTTGAAGCAAAAATCGAAGCGCTACGTGACGTTTCTCGTCACGGTGGTGACGCTGCGGTAGATCTAGACAAAGAAATCGAACAACTAGAGAAAAAAAGCTTAGAGCTTAAACAGAAAATCTTTAGTGACCTAGGTGCATGGCAGGTAGCTCAACTTGCTCGTCATCCTCAACGTCCTTACACCAAAGATTACCTGGAGCATGCCTTCACCGAGTTTGAAGAGATGGCGGGCGATCGTGCTTACGCGGATGATAAAGCTATTGTGGGTGGTATGGCTCGTCTAAATGGCCGCCCTGTTATGGTTATTGGTCATCAGAAAGGTCGCGAGACGAAAGAGAAAGTGCTCCGTAACTTTGGGATGCCAAAGCCTGAAGGTTACCGTAAGGCGTTACGCTTAATGGAAACTGCTGAGCGTTTCAACATGCCAATCATTACTTTCATCGATACGGCGGGTGCATACCCAGGTGTGGGTGCTGAAGAACGTGGTCAATCTGAAGCGATTGCTAAAAACTTAAAAGTGATGGCTGGCCTTTCAGTTCCTGTGATCTGTAACGTTGTTGGTGAAGGTGGTTCTGGTGGTGCACTAGCGATCGGTGTTGGTGACTATGTGAATATGCTTCAGTACTCTACGTACTCAGTTATTTCTCCTGAAGGTTGTGCTTCAATCCTTTGGCGTGATTCAGATAAAGCGCCGCAAGCTGCTGAAGCGATGGGTCTAGTCGCTCCTCGTCTTAAAGAGCTTGAGCTTATCGATGAAATCATTCCGGAGCCGCTAGGTGGCGCACACCGCGATCCAGTACAAACCGCTCAGAACATGAAAGATATGCTCGTTAAACAGCTAGAAGAGTTAGAGCAGTTTGACAACGATGCTCTTCTTGAGCGTCGTTATCAGCGTCTAATGAGTTACGGCTACTGCTGATCAGCGTGCTTTAATGCAAGGTAGACTCAAGTAACAATATGATGAAAGGGTTGGACTCAGTGCCAACCCTTTTTTATTATTAAAACATTCCCCTTTCACACACTATCTCTTGGTTTATTGGCCTCATGACGCACTTAATCGATACTTTCACATCTGTACTTCACCAAAGCGTGCTCAAGCCTTGTCGGTTGATTGTCGCTTTCAGTGGTGGTGTCGATTCACGAGTTTTGTTGGAATTGGCTACCGAATACGCGAAATCCAATCACATTGATTGCTGTGCGGTACACGTCCATCATGGTCTTAGCCAAAATGCCAATCTCTGGGCAGAGCAGTGCCAAACATGGTGTGAGGCGTTGTCAGTCCCCTTGTTCATTGAACGAGTCTCGTTAGATACCAACAGTGGAGAGAGCATTGAAAAGCTAGCCCGAGATGCTAGGTACCAAGTTTTCAAACAACATATTAGGCCAGGGGATGTTCTCATTACCGGTCAACACATTGATGACCAACTGGAGACCTTTTTATTGGCATTAAAGCGTGGCAGTGGTCCTAAAGGCCTCTCTTCTATGGCGAAAGTTATGCCGTTTGGAGATGCTTTTTTGGTTCGCCCACTGCTGTCAGTCACTCGCACTCTGATTGAATCCACAGCTTTAGGCATGGGGTTAACTTGGGTGGAAGATGAGAGCAATCAAGATCTGCGTTTTGACCGGAACTTTATTCGTCATCAGGTTGCTCCCGCTCTGATTGAGCGTTGGCCGAGTTTCCGAGCGTCGGTCAGTCGCAGCGCTCAGCTATGTGCAGAGCAAGAGTTACTGTTGGATGAGTTATTAGAGTCTCACTTTCAGCAAGCGCTAGGGGATTGCACGATGCAGAGTTTGAGTATTGAGGCGCTCTCTCAACATTCTGATTTGTTGCGATCTCGATTACTCAGAATGTGGTTCAGCTCTTGTCATCAACCAATGCCGAGCCAAAAGCAGCTCAAACTTCTATGGGATGAGGTGGCATGTGCTCAGGCCGACGCCAATCCTAAGCTGGTGTTGAATGATGTCGAGGTCCGACGTTTTAATCACCAGCTCTATTTAGTGAAACAGGCCACAGACTTGTCGAGCTGGCAAAGTGGTATCTCAATGGATCAGAGTTTAGTTCTGCCTGATGGTTTAGGGGAGCTACACTTAAATTCAGTGGCGAGTGAAGGAGTATCACACCATGGTGATAGGCAATATTTTAGTCTCAACAAAACTAGCGGGTCACTGCGTGTGATCTTTAACCCTGAAGGATTGTCGGCACACCCTGTAGGGCGGGGCCACAGTCGAAAGCTCAAGAAGCTCTTTCAAGAGTACCAAGTGCCAAGTTGGCTAAGACGTAGAACGCCAATATTAATGGATGATGAGCGAGTGATCGCAGTTTTAGGCTTATTCGTAGATAAAAACTACGAAGGTCAAGATTGTGAAGCACTGTGGAGCAAGTAAAAAAAGTTTGTGTCACAATTAAACGTCATACTAATAAAAATCATGAATGGAATATGAAATGRATAAAATTACACTAGGATTAGTTCTTGGGCTTGGACTATTGAGTGGTAACGCTTTGGCGGGGGATGTGGTTGCCGGTCAGGCTAAAGCCGCGATCTGTGCGGCGTGTCATGGTGCTGATGGTATCGCGATGATACCAGGTTATCCAAACCTGAAAGGACAAAACGAACAATACATCGTTTCATCAATCAACGCGTACAAAAATCAGCAACGTAGTGGCGGCTTAGCTGCTGTAATGCAGGTTCAAGCTTCAATGCTGAGTGACGAAGATATCGCGAATCTAGCCGCTTATTACGCAAACCTTAAGTAAAACCTTCTCAAAGCGCTGATTAAACAATATGATAAGTTTCAAGCCAGCGTTTTAAAGCGCTGGCTTTTTTCATTGAATGTTTATAACAGCTAACCGATAATAAGTTATTCACACAGTTTAAGGGATGAACATGAAAAAGATTGAAGCCATTATCAAGCCATTCAAACTTGATGATGTACGTGAAGCACTTGCAGAAGTGGGTATTACGGGTATGACAGTATCTGAAGTTAAAGGCTTTGGACGTCAAAAAGGTCATACTGAGCTATACCGAGGCGCAGAGTACATGGTCGACTTTTTACCTAAAGTGAAATTGGAAATCGTTGTGACCGACGAAGTGGCCGATCAATGTATTGACACCATTATCGAAACGGCACAAACCGGTAAAATTGGTGACGGTAAGATCTTTATTACTAACGTTGAACGTGTGGTCCGTATTCGTACCGGCGAAGAAGACGAAGACGCCGTATAAAAATTATTGCCTTAAAAAGAGCGTTTATCGCTCCTTTTTTATTTCTGGTAGAGTGCTGTATGTTTAAGAAAATCATCATTGTTATCGCAGTTTTGATAACACTTGCTGTTGTTAGTTTTCATATTATCTTTGTGATCCCGAATAAACCCAACCTGATCACTTTTTCTCATAATGCCAGCAATGATATTTATAGTTGCTATCAGAACCCAGCGCCGAAAGCGATTGATGTGTCCGACGGATTAAGCCTTGCCGTGTGGAATATCTACAAGCAAAACCGCAGCCATTGGCAGAGTGAGTTGGATAAACTGTCGACAGGAAAAGATTTAGTCTTACTGCAAGAAGCAAGCATGACACAAGAACTTCGCCAATGGATGACAAGTGGTCAGTGGGAAAGTACTCATGTGAATGCGTTTGAAGCCTTTGAAGAAAGTGCTGGTGTACTTAACTTAGCGACCCATTCACCGATCGAAGCTTGTGCTTATACACATGAAGAACCTTGGCTGCGACTGCCTAAATCCGCACTATGGTCTCGTTACCAGCTGAGCAATGGAGAAGTACTGGCGGTCATCAATATTCATGCGGTGAACTTTACCTTTGGTACACAAGATTATGAAGAACAGCTTGAGAGCTTAACCAACAATCTGCAAAAGTACCGTGGTCCAGTTATCTTTGCTGGGGATTTCAATAGTTGGAGTGAAGCTCGGTTTGCGGTATTGAAAGAGGCGTTGGAAAAGGTTGGTTTGACAGAAGTCGCTTTTGCACCTGATAACCGAACACAGTTTATAACAGGGTTGATGCTCGACCATGTGTTTTATCGAGGATTAGATCTAGAAAAAGCAAAAACGCCCATTACGGACGCTTCTGATCATAACCCAATGCTAGTGACATTTCAGGCTCAATAGTCAGAAGCTATTCGATGCTCGTACGCTAGTGACTGTCGATAAAGAAGGCGAGTGAATTCTCACTCACCTTCTTTATTCTGTCTAGAAGATCAAAATATAGAGTGCCCAGATGAGGTAATAGCCAATCCATGGTAAGCCTGAGATCACAAGCGCTTGCCCGCGTTCAAACTCAGTCCACGTTAATACCGCGGCATAACCGAGCACGATGTACCATGGTAATAGCAGTGGTAACGAGCTGGCAAACTGCGACCAATCATTGGTTAATGGTAACTTAATTAAGCCGTTTAAGCTGTTGAGATCAGCGGCATAGTTCATTACCTGTCCGTGTTTGAGTATTAGGCTTGCATAGCTTGCAATGTCACCTAACACTGCCGGAAACATGACAACCGATGAGGCCGCAAACCATCGCCAGAAATTATGCTTATGTTGGCTTGGTTTGGTTGCTAGGTTAAACCAAAATGCCAATAGAACGATGCTGAGCGTACGACTCAGTACATCGTTGATGATTTCACTTGCGAGCAAAGTATTGCTGTCAAGTAACGCCAATTGGTCAGGATTTGTTTGAGCCAGTTGTTTCGATAATTCCGCACTTAACCATGCAAAATCGACATTTGAAAAATAGGCGCCCCAAAATAAGAATGGACTAAGCATTAATACGACGTAGGGTTGCCATCCCCAAGCACTTCGTTGATACAGTGCTAAAAAGCATGATGTTGGTGATCGAAAAATATCCAACAGCATGACGAGAGGGTTACTTGACGGGTTCATACACTTACCTTAGTTACATCAACATACAGCTTCAGTTTTTGTCCGGGCTGTAGGTATTTATGGTTCTGTAAAGTATTCCATTTTACAACATCTGCACTTTTTACTTTGAACTTTGCTGCAATATCGCTGATGGTGTCACCAGATCTTACGCTATAGAAGATCGTACGTATGATCGCACCATCTGAACCGTTCTTCCAGATGACCAGTTTTTGGCCAACATGCAGTGTGTCGCGAGGTCCTATTCCATTCCACTTTGCCAATGATTGGTGAGAGACTTTGTTTGCACGAGCGATCGTCCATAAGCTGTCACCACTTTTTACGACATGGCTTAGCTTATATTGACCACGACTCTTTGATTGCGTATTTGCTAGGCGGTTTGAAGCGCTTAGCGCGTAAGCTTTGTCATCTTTGGTGGAAGTTGGGATGAGCAGGTATTGACCAATGCGAATATTGTTGTTGCTTAAACCGTTTGCCGAGCGAATCACTTTGCTGGTGGTGTTATATTTGCTTGCTAATACACTGATGCTGTCACCGGACTGAATCTTGTAACGTACTAACTTCATTCCCTTGCCTTTATTGGCAGCGACTTGTTTATTGAATTTATCAATTGTGTTTGAAGGAAGTAATAGACGTTGGTGTTTCTTGGGTGCCGTTGCCCATTGATTATAAGCGGGGTTATAGCTTTGTAACTCTTTCACTGAAATACCGGCGTAGTTCGCGGCAATTGCTAGATCAAGCTGTTCTTCAGGGTCAACGAGAGTCAAGACTGGTTTGTTAGGAATGGCAGGGATTTCAATGCCATATTTGTCTTGGTTGGCTATTACATCAGCCAGTGCCAGCAGTTTAGGTACATAGCTGCTGGTCTCTTTTGGCAAGTCCAGAGAGAAGAAGTCGATGGGCTTACCCAGCTTCTTATTCTTGCGGATTGCGCTGTTCACTCGACCGCCACCACTGTTGTAGGCTGCAATCGCATGGCTCCAATTGCCATCAAAGCGTCGGTTGAGATCGGATAGGAAGTCGAGTGCTGCATCGGTTGACGCCGTCACATCACGACGACCGTCATACCAGAAATCCTGCTCTAGCCCATACGCTTTACCTGTCCCTGAAATAAATTGCCATAGACCAGCCGCGCTGCCGTGAGAGTATGCGAACACATCAAATGAGCTTTCAACAACGGGTAACAGTGCCAATTCTAGAGGGAGACCTCTTTCTTCAATCTTTGTTGTGATCAAATAGAGGAAAGGTTCAGCACGTTTTGATACGGTTTTTAAATGACTCGGGTGCTTTAGATACCAAGTTCGGTAGTAATCGACTTTCTTTTGGTCGGGTACTTCCATTTTAAGTTGCATCCCAATACGTTTCCAAACATCTTCTTGTGTTTGTGGGGTAACGATAGGAACTTCAACTTTTGGTTGTTCTTTGGCTTCTAGTGAAGCGTTAGTTTTAGAAACTTCTTTAGTAGGAGATGTGTTGGTTTGCTCGGGAGCTTGGTCTGGTTTCTCTGACTGAGTTAATTGGCAACCAGAAAGTAGTAATACCAAAGCCCAGCTGTACTTAACTCGCATGTTACAGCCTTTTTAATAAACGGTCGCTGATAATACTTGCCTCTCCCTATGAGTGACAAGCTTGTATTTGTTAAAATTCATTCTTCCACACACGCAAAGCAGTAAAGATAGATAAAGGATCGGTCTGCTCAGTACGATTAGACACTGATTTTACTACACTTGGTTCGGTATAACGCAAGAAAGGGTTAATAAATTTCTCTTGTCTCAAATTCGTGGGTAAGGTCGGCTTATTTTGAGCGCGGAGTCGGTTCACTTGATCTCGATATTGGCGAAGCTGTTGGTTATCAGGCTCAACGGCCAGTGCAAAAGCGATATTGGCAGCGGTATACTCGTGCGCACAGTAGACTTCTGTTTCTTGAGGGAGTGCGGTGATTTTATTAAGTGCATCAAACATTTGTTGTGGTGTGCCTTCCATGATCCGGCCGCAACCCGCAGAAAACAATACATCGCCACAAAATAGTTTCGCGTCCCCCACATAGCCTACATGACCGGCGGTGTGTCCACTAAGCCCTAGGACTAAAAACACTTCACCGAACAGTTCTAATTGGTCGCCATCGTCGACAGGATGAGTCAGAGTCGGTATTGGCTCGTTCTTTGGACCCACCACATCAACACCTGGGTGTTGTCTTACCAACTCGGGAACACCCCCAATATGATCATGGTGGTGGTGTGTAATCAAGATTGCATCTAAAGTTAGCTCATGATGTGCTAAGTATTCTAATACTGGAGCGGCATCACCAGGGTCGACGACAGCACAACGGCGATCGCTATTTTCAATCAGCCAGATGTAATTGTCGTTAAATGCAGGTATGCTTTTGATATGTAACATTATTGGATCTCCAGTCACTTTTTAGTGAGACAGATTAAGTGAGATAGATTATTGATGAAGCCAGCACGTAGCAGAAAGCAGTTTGAGCGTCCTTACACTTGGGCACAGTTGCACAATGGGAACTGGTTGAGAGAATCAATTCAAACTCGACTTGATGAGTGGTGCCCAAAACTATTTGGTTACCATATGCTCAAGCTCGGAGGCCTCAGTTGTGAGATTTCTAGCTGCACATGTAACATTCAACATCAAGTAAACCTAGATATCCAGAACCCATTACATAATGTGATCGCGGATGGTTATAATTTGCCCTTTCTAGAGAAAAGTTTTGATGTTGTGGTGCTTAGCCATCAATTAGACTATAGCAATGACCCGCATAGGTTATTGAGAGAAGTCGACCGAGTCATGATAGACGATGGTTATATGATTATCACGGGTTTTAATCCTGTTAGTGTTACTGGACTTGCCAGTTTACTGCCTTGGCGAAGAAACGCTTTGCCTTGGAGTGGGCGTATGTATACACCAAATCGAGTAAAAGATTGGTTAGGTGTACTGAATTATGAAGTGATTCATTGTGATACTTATGCGCTGGTCCCAATGAGTAAATACCAAGCGATTTGGACATGGTTAGAGAACAGTTTAGGTGGATGTGCATCTTTTGCTGGAAGTCAGTATTTTATTGTTGCTCGTAAGCGAACTTACCCACTCAAACCGATTAAGCCTCATTGGCATCTTAAACGACGTTTTTCACCGGTTGGCGCTAGCTTTAGAACCGACAGTCGTTGCTTGGTCCATTCCAAGAAAACAACATACCCTTTAAAAACCGAAAAAGCCGACTAGGGTCGGCTTCTCATTTTGGTCTCTGGTTAAGGCCGTGTCAT
Organism: Vibrio minamisatsumaniensis; assembly: GCF_050337445.1. NCBI lineage: Bacteria > Pseudomonadati > Pseudomonadota > Gammaproteobacteria > Vibrionales > Vibrionaceae > Vibrio > Vibrio minamisatsumaniensis. The sequence goes on from NZ_JAKJSY010000011.1 coordinate 68,693, forward strand.
CTCATTTTAAAAAGATCGTTAGCTCGGTTGGTAGCCGGTATCTGCTTGAGTGGGGTTTTCAGCTGCAGTTCTTGCAAGCTCATCACACATCTCATTTTCTCTGTGCCCTGCATGTCCTTTTACCCAGCGCCAATCAACATTATGGCGCGCGGTTTCTTTATCCAACCTTTGCCAAAGGTCGGCGTTTTTCACCGGTTTCTTATCGGCTGTTTTCCAGTCGCGTTTTTTCCAGTTGTGGATCCACTGTGTGATGCCTTGACGCACGTATTGGCTATCGGTTGTCAGAATCACAGAGCAAGGTTCTTTAAGAGTTTGCAGTGCGATCACGGCGGCAAGCATTTCCATTCGATTGTTGGTTGTTAGGGTGAAGCCTCCGGATAGCGTCTTCTCGACTTTTTTGTAGCGGAGGACAATCCCGTAGCCGCCAGGACCGGGGTTGCCTAAACAAGAACCATCAGTGAAAATTTCAACTTGTTTCGTCATGATTTGATACTATTACCTCAAGCACATTATCGGCATAGTCTGACACAGTTATCCTTATGAATACCAGCAGAACTCCAGAACAACGCTCTAGCGAGCAAACTCGTGCGAACGAAAAAAACAGTTCGCGCGAAAATAAGCGCATCATCGTACTCGATACCGAAACTACCGGTATGAATACTGAAGGTGGCCCTCACTATATGGGTCATCGTATTGTTGAAATTGGTGCTGTAGAAATCATCAACCGTAGGCTGACTGGGCGTCACTTCCACGTCTACATCAAGCCCGATCGTGCGATTCAAGAAGAAGCCATTGGCGTTCACGGTATTACCGATGAATTCTTGGTGGATAAACCGGAATACCAAGAGATCCACGACGAATTTCTTGATTTTATTAAAGGCGCAGAGTTAGTGGCCCATAACGCCCCCTTCGATACGGGCTTTATGGATTATGAGTTTGAAAAACTCAACCCTGCCATTGGTAAAACAGAGGATTACTGTAACGTTACCGATACCTTGGCGATGGCGAAAAAGATATTTCCGGGGAAAAGAAATAACCTAGATATATTATGTGAACGTTATGGTATCGATAATTCACATCGTACCCTCCACGGTGCATTGCTCGATGCGGAGATCCTAGCTGACGTCTACCTATTGATGACGGGGGGACAAACTTCGCTGCAATTTAACGCTGATCAAAAGGAAGGTGAAGCCGAGAGTATACGAAGAGTAGAAAGTGGTCGGAAACCCCTAAAGGTTTTACGAGCTACGGCCGATGAAGTAGAGGCGCATCAACGTCGTTTAGATCTCGTCGAGAACAGCGGAAGCTGCCTTTGGCGTTTGTAGGGAGAAAGTATGTTTAGGGTATTGGCTACCGGTTACTTATTGCTGCTAAGCTTTGGCTTACATGCGGCGACAGAGTCCGTAATGAGTTTGTTGGACAACCGATTTCGAGTAGACCCCAGTATTGATCAAGTTACTTTTGTGATTTATCGAACCGATAACTCTAAACCTGTCGTATTGGTTCGTCCCGACGGTAAAAAATATTACTCTAGTCGCAATGCCGATAATGTTCGTTGGTATCAAGAATCGTCGATGGACATTATCTCTATCGACAAGCCGATGCCTGGTCCTTGGCAAGCGGTAGGCGAAGTTTCACCTAAAAACCATATTAAGCTCTTGTCTCACCTTGTTTTAGACGCCGATGAGTTTCCTAATAAGTTGTATCAAACGGAGCAGATTAAGTTTACCGCTCGTTTGACTTCGGATGGTAAACCTCTGGTACTGCGTGATTTTCTAGACCGCGTGAAACTCAAGGTGACGTTTACCAAGTTTGTCGAAAATGAAGCTTCTTTAGTGAAAGAAGCGCGCCCAGTGCCTGTTGTGTTAGGCGAGTTTGCCGATGACGGTGCCGGTTTTGACGAACAAGCTGGAGATGGCGTGTTTACGGTGTCGTTACCGATTGATGTGGAACCGGGTAAGTACCGAGTTCGTATTACTTCGGGTAATGGTGTTTTTTTGAGGGCGCAAGAACAACAAGTCTTAGTGTACCCAACCCCAATCACAGCTACTTTTGTTCAGTCTCGTAAAGCGGGAACTCCTCATACTATTGTTGTCTCTGGCGAGCATGGCATGATCGCGCCGAATTCTTTGGCTGTTCATGTTGAACATCAAGCCCCTGATGAGTATGTGACGTACATCCAAGGTCAACCGGAAGACGATGCGCTACAAGTGTCTTTAGTGGCGCCTTACACTGGTGAATTGGGTGATTATAACTGGTCGGCAATGGTCTATGCCACGGATGCATCAAGCCAGCGTCCACTGATTTTTCCGATAACAGAACAATCGTACAGTGTTGTTGAAGATCTTGATTTAGCTGAGTCTCGCCGCCTTCAAGAAGAAGCTCTAGCAGAACAGAAGCGTATTGCCGCTGAATTGAGAATTCTTCAGGAGCGTGAGCATGAAAGACTGCGCAGTATCATCATTATTGTTGTCGGCAATGTTACCGCGATTGTATTGGGTTTATTAATCTGGTTTGTGATTCGTAAAGTAAAAGCCAAGAAACAAGCGCAACCTGAGATGCAGCTTAATGCGCCAAAGTAGGTTTTAAAGGTTATGGATGTGTCACGGTGCTAACGCATCAACAGCATGAATGTCTGCGCGATTCGCTTAGCTGCTAACAAAAAAGGGACTCATGAGAGTCCCTTTGGTTTTTCTGCGACCTGTCTAACTTTGGTTTTGACTATCGATGTTAGGCTACGTTATCAATCGATTGGTCTGGGTACTGCGACTTTGCTGCAAGCTCCTCTGGTGAGAAGTCATCCACGTTAATCGTATACAGTCTATGCTCCTCAGCACTAATCAGAAGGTTTGCCTCTTCTTGCGTTAAGATACCTTTTTCAAGTCCCAATTGAGCGATAAGATCAAGTCGTAAGAAGGCACGTTTTTGATGCGTCTCTTTACAGACTTTTTCGAATAGTGGTTCTGCTTGAAGAATCACTTCGAGTGCTTTTTCAATCTTGCCGACAGGGTTGTATTCGGTGGCTTCTAAGTATTGACCGCGGCCGATACGTGAACGTGTTTCACTCGGTGTTTGAATAATGTGTGCGACTTGGCTATCCAGTTTGTCGTTGGGGGCACGACGGATGCGGCCAAATGGCATAAGCACAACACGAAGCAGGCGACCAATCACGGGATTAGGGAAGTTGGCTAAGAATTCATCAATCGCCACTTCAGTCTGACGTAAGCTATCTTGCATACCCCAATGGACTAACGGTAGATCTTCAGCGTGGCTGCCTTCGCTTTCAAAGCGCTTCAACGTTGCTGAACCTAAATACAGTTGGCTCAGGATATCGCCCAGTCTTGCTGATAGACGTTCTCTGCGTTTCAATGAACCACCCAACACGGCCATCGAGATGTCAGAAAGCAGTGCGAGGTTAGCACTGTATCGGTTGAGCTGTTGGTAGTAACGCTGCGTTTGCTGATCGCTTTTATTTGATGATGTTGGTGCATCTGATCCCCGACCATCAGTGATACCGAACCACAAGCTGCGAACTAGGTTGCTCAAAGTAAAGCTAACGTGTCCTGCTAACGCTGCATCAAACTTATCAAGCGCATCACTGCTTTCAGAGTAAGCGGCTTCCATTTCGTTAAGTACATAAGGGTGACAACGAATCGCACCTTGACCATAGATGATCATTGAACGAGTTAGGATGTTTGCGCCTTCAACCGTAATCGCGATAGGCGAACCTTGGTAGCCACGAGCGAGGAAGTTCGAAGGACCCAAACAAATGCCTTTACCGCCGACGATATCCATAGCGTCGATGATGCTGCGTTGGCCACGGTGGGTACAGTGGTACTTAACGATGGCAGAGATAACCGAAGGCTTTTCGCCAAGGTCGATACCCGCAACGGTTAGGTTACTTGCAGCGTCCATTACATAAGCGTTACCAGCTAAGCGGGCAAGTGGCTCTTCAACCCCTTCCATACGACCAATCGGTTGTTTGAACTGGCGACGAATACGCGCATAAGCACCGGTTGCCAGCGCAGCCGATTTAATGCCTCCGGTTGAGTTTGAAGGCAGTGTGATACCCCGCCCAACGGACAGGCATTCAACCAACATGCGCCAACCTTGACCTGCCATTTTCTGGCCACCAATGATGAAGTCAATAGGGACGAAGAGATCGTTACCTTGGGTTGGGCCGTTTTGGAACGGAACGTTAAGTGGAAAGTGGCGATTGCCAATCTCAACGCCGGTTAAATCTGTTGGAATTAACGCACAAGTAATACCCAGATCTTGTTTGTCACCCAGTAGACCATCGGGGTCGCGCAGTTTAAAAGCTAAGCCTAATACAGTCGCGACAGGCGCAAGAGTGATATAACGTTTATTCCATGTTAAACGCATACCAAGTACTTCTTCTCCTTGCCATTGCCCTTTACATACTATGCCGTAATCAGGGATAGATCCGGCATCAGAGCCGGCTTCTGGGCTAGTTAAAGCGAAACAAGGGATCTCTTTACCTTCCGCTAAACGGGGTAGGTAATGGTTTCTTTGTTCTTCTGTACCGTAGTGCTGTAATAGTTCACCGGGGCCTAACGAGTTAGGTACACCAACGGTTGATGACAATACACTAGAAACGCCCGTTAGCTTCTGTAAAACTAAAGATTGAGCGTAAGCCGAGAATTCTAAACCACCGTATTTTTTCTTGATGATCATGGCGAAGAATTTATGGTCTTTCAGGTATTGCCATACTTCTGGTGGTAAGTCAGCAAGCTCGTGTGTTACTTGGTAATCATTGACCATTTTACACACTTCATTCACCGGACCATCGAGAAAAGCTTGCTCAGCATTAGAGAGCTTTGGGTCAGCGATGTTCTGAAGTTTCTTCCACTCAGGCTTGCCTTTAAACAGCTCTGCTTCCCACCATACGGTGCCGGCTTCTAACGCTTCTTTTTCGGTTTGAGACATCGCCGGCAGAACTTTCTTAAAGACAGAAAGTGCTTTGTGACTGATTAAGGTCTGACGAACGGTAGGGACTGCAAAAATCGCAACCGTGAGTAGGTAACAGAGCCAACCAGTAACCGCCACGCCATCGAGCAGTGTTAAGGCCACCATCGTGCCAGTTAATACAACTAACGCCCGTATCAGACTAACTCTATGGTAAAGGCAAACACCTAAGATGGCTGTCATGCCGAGTAGGGGGAGCAATATGTTCATGATCGATTTCCTTTTCAGAGATCACTTATTGTTATTAAGTTTAGGTAAGAGGTCTAACCAGTCAAGTGTAAACAGAATATTAAATATTTGTAAAACACCAAGGTGGATAAAAAGTGATCTCAATAGAGTTAAAGTTCTAATTGTGAGAGGTTGGTGGCGAATATTTGGACGGTTCGGTAGTGAGAGGTTAATTAAGGTGGCAATCTTTGGGCTTAAGTATCGACACTATTTCATGTTTGTGGGTAAACTCAGGTAATAGAGGGGGAAACCCTCAGCTCTCATTTACGTACTATAAGTGGCGTAAAAAAATATAAGAGATAAGCCTTATGTACCAAGACCTAATCAAAAGTGAATTGAACGAAGCTGCTGACGTTCTTAACAAATTCTTGAGTGATGACCATAACATCGCTCAAATTGAAGCGGCGGCAAAACTGATTGCTGACTCATTTAAGCAAGAAGGCAAAGTGCTTTCTTGTGGTAATGGTGGTTCGCATTGTGATGCGATGCATTTTGCAGAAGAGCTGACGGGTCGATACCGTGAGAATCGCCCTGGTTATGCCGGCATTGCGATTTCTGACCCTAGTCATTTGTCTTGCGTGAGTAATGATTTTGGCTACGATCACGTATTTTCTCGTTATGTTGAAGCGGTAGGTCGTAAGGGTGACGTGTTGTTCGGTTTGTCGACTTCAGGTAACTCTGCCAATATTCTAAAAGCGATTGAAGCCGCTCAAGCTAAAGGCATGAAAACCATTGCGCTAACCGGTAAAGATGGCGGTAAAATGGCCGGTTGTGCTGACATCGAAATCCGAGTTCCGCATTTTGGTTACGCTGACCGTATTCAAGAGATTCACATTAAGATCATTCACATTGTGATTCAGCTTGTCGAAAAAGAGATGGAATTATAGTTTACAGATATTGGAGCTCAGTTTTGGCTCCATTGGTTTTGATAGGGAGTAGATGAAACCATGTGTGAATTGCTCGGTATGAGCGCGAATGTGCCAACTGATATTTGTTTTAGCTTTACTGGCTTGATGCAGCGTGGAGGCAATACTGGCCCGCATCGCGATGGTTGGGGGATTACCTTCTATGAGGGAAAGGGTTTTCGTACGTTTAAAGATCCTAACCCGAGTTGTGAATCTAAGATCGCTGAGTTGGTTCAAAACTACCCAATTAAAAGCCAAGCTGTTGTCAGTCATATCCGTCAAGCTAACCGTGGTGGTGTTAATCTAGAAAATACACACCCTTTTACCCGTGAGTTGTGGGGGCGGTATTGGACCTTTGCGCACAATGGTCAACTAACGGATTACGATGAGCTGATTAGTGGCCGCTTTAGGCCAGTTGGTGAGACAGACAGTGAGCTCTCTTTCTGTTGGTTGTTGAAACAGTTAGAAGAGCGTTTTCCAGAGCCTCCTCAAGATAAGGAAGGCATGTTTCGCTTTGTGGCTGAGTGTTGTGACAAACTGCGAGAGAAAGGGGTTTTCAACATGCTATTGAGCGATGGTGAGTATGTGATGACGTACTGTACGAACCATTTGTACTGGATAACAAGACGTGCACCTTTTGGTAATGCGAGCCTGATTGATGAAGATGTTGAGATTAATTTCCAAGAAGAGACTACGCCAAATGATGTGGTTACCGTGGTGGCGACTCAACCTCTAACAGCGAATGAAGCGTGGTTTAGAATGAAACCGGGTGAATACGCACTGTTTCATTTTGGTGAGTTAATTGGCAGTAACCACCAAGCATTGGAAGATGTTGCTTATGCACCTAAAAAGGTTGCAAGCCAAGCACCAACTGAGCCATTGAGCTAAACGTTCCGAATAGTATCACTGTTGAACCGAACAAAAGAGAGGCCGCTTAGTGAACCAATAAGTCAGTAAGCGGCCTTTTTGTTTGCTGATTTTAGAGGGCTTGCTCTTCAGTGATTGACTTTGTGAGTACAGCTAGACGAATTATTCTTCTGCGTAACCGTGCTTGCCTAATGCTTTACCGTCTAAGATAGCTTGCCCATTAACCATGGATAAACGCTCCTCTACGAACCACTTGCAGACCATAGGGTAAATGCAGTGCTCTTGGGTAAGCACTCGGCTTGCTAGCATATCAGCATCATCACCTTCAAATACCGGAACCTTAGCTTGTAAGATCACAGGGCCACCATCGAGTTCTTCGGTGACAAAATGGACGCTAGTTCCGTGCTCTTTATCTTGTGCATCAATAGCGCGCTGGTGGGTATCTAAACCTGGGTATTTGGGCAGCAGGGAAGGGTGGATATTGATCATTTTACCCGCGTAATGGCGAACAAATTCCGAACTTAGAATGCGCATGTAGCCCGCGAGTACGATTAAATCGGGTTGATAAGCATCAATTTTAGTCATCAACTCATGATCGAACTCTTCACGTGAACCAAAGTCTTTTGGATTGACTGAATGTGCGTCAACAGCGGCGGTTTTTGCTCGCTCTAATCCAAAAGCCTCAGCTTTATTTGAGAAGACAGCTTTGACTGACGCATGAATCATATTGCTATCGCAGGCATTCAAAATAGCCTGTAAGTTACTTCCGTTTCCTGAGACTAAAACGACGATGTTTTTCTTAGGTTGACTGTTATTCATAGAATGGCTGTTCTTCATAGGGTGGGTCATGCAATTGGTTTACAGGGGAATTTACAATGTACCTACATAAACTAAGGTTTTCTGCGGGCTAAATAGCAAAATGAGGACCATTAGGTCCTCATTGATTAACTCAGTAAGCGAACGCGTCACTTATTTGATTTCAACTTGCTCTTCGCCAGCTTCAGCGTTAGCAATTTCACCGATAACCCAAGCGTTTTCGCCTTCAGCTTTCAGCAGTTCAACCGCTGCGTCAGCTTGATCTTTCGGTAGCGCAACTACTAGGCCTACACCACAGTTGAAAGTGCGGTACATTTCAAATGTCTCCACGTTACCTTTCTCTTGTAGCCACTTAAAGATAGCAGGCCATTCCCAGCTCTTGCCATCAATGACTGCTTTAGTGCCTTCAGGAAGTACGCGTGGGATATTTTCCCAGAAACCACCACCGGTGATGTGCGAGATAGCATGAATGTCATGCTCTGCAATCATTTTAAGTGCCGATTTGATGTAAATCTTAGTGGGTTCTAGTAGGTGCTCACCGATAGTGCGACCTTCTAGTTCTTCACTCTTATCAGCACCAGAAACTTCTAGGACTTTACGAATTAAAGAGTAACCGTTTGAGTGTGGACCGCTTGAGCCAACAGCGATAAGGGCGTCGCCTGCTGCTACTTTAGTGCCGTCAATGATGTCCGCTTTTTCGACAACACCGACACAGAAGCCAGCTACATCGTAGTCGTCGCCTTCGTACATGCCTGGCATTTCAGCCGTTTCACCACCGATGAGTGCACAGCCAGCTTGAACACAGCCTTCAGCAATACCAGAAACAACGTCTGCTGCTGTATCGACATCTAGCTTACCTGTTGCGTAGTAGTCTAGGAAGAATAGCGGCTCACCACCTTGAACGATTAAGTCGTTCACACACATTGCCACTAGGTCGATACCAATGGTGTCGTGTTTTTTCAGATCCAAAGCAAGGCGAAGTTTAGTACCAACACCATCAGTACCTGAAACAAGTACCGGCTCTTTGTATTTCGTTGGAAGTTCACATAGGGCGCCAAAGCCACCAATACCGCCCATTACTTCAGGGCGACGAGTGCGTTTAACAGCACCTTTGATACGGTCAACTAGTGCATTACCTGCGTCGATATCAACACCAGCGTCTTTGTAGCTTAGAGAAGAAGTATTACCACTCACGGGATAGTCCTCGAACTTAAGTTGGATGTGAAAACGGCGCTATTCTAACAGGGCTTGATTACCAAGAGCAAACGTTTGCGCGGTTTTTTTTATTAGAATAAAGATTCTGAAATACCCCCACAGTTCGTGTATAATCTACAGGTTTGTTTAAATATTGCCGGAGTTGGAAATGAAAGTTGTTGAAGTGAAACACCCGCTAGTAAAACATAAAATTGGCCTGATGCGTGAAGGTGACATTAGCACTAAGCGTTTTCGTGAGCTAGCGACAGAAGTGGGTAGCCTTCTAACATACGAAGCGACATCAGACTTTGAAACTGAGCGTGTAACGATTAACGGTTGGAACGGTCCTGTAGAAGTTGACCAAATTAAAGGTAAAAAAGTAACGGTAGTACCAATCCTACGTGCTGGTCTAGGCATGATGGATGGCGTTCTTGAGCACATCCCAAGTGCACGTATCAGCGTTGTTGGTATCTACCGAGACGAAGAAACGCTGGAGCCGGTACCGTACTTCAATAAGCTTGCATCTAACATCGATGAGCGTATTGCTCTAGTGGTAGACCCAATGCTTGCAACAGGTGGTTCTATGATCGCGACGATCGACCTGTTGAAAGAGAAAGGTTGTAAGCACTTTAAGATTCTTGTGCTTGTTGCTGCTCCTGAAGGTATCGCTGCTCTAGAAAAAGCGCACCCAGATGTTGAGTTGTACACTGCTGCAATCGATGAGAAGCTAAACGACAAGGGCTACATTGTTCCTGGTCTTGGCGATGCTGGTGATAAGATCTTTGGTACTAAGTAATTCGGTTCGGTTTAAGTTAATTTAAAGAGTGATTTAAACTTAACTGGACCTGCTATCAATAAAAGGGAGAGCATTCGATGCTCTCCCTTTTTTGATCTTGTTTGATTATGATTCTTTTGAATCTAGCCTTACCGACTCATTAATCGATTTGAGCTTTGTCTACTACTGTGTTGTCGCCTAATTCTTTTGGAAGGACTAGGTTAAGTAGAATTGCCACGATACCACATAAGCTTACGCCTTGAAGGCTAAAGTCGCCGATGCCAAATGCCATGCCGCCAATACCGAAGACTAACGTAATGCCCACAATCACCAGGTTGCGTGATTTGTGTAGGTTAACGTTGTTCTGAATTAGGGTGTTCAGGCCTACCGTTGCGATAGAACCAAACAGAAGAATCATGATGCCGCCCATCACTGAAACTGGAATTGTTTGAAGCAGGGCTCCGAGTTTACCGACTAACGCAAGAACGATTGCCGTCACTGCTGCCCACGTCATGATCACCGGATTGAATGCTTTAGTCAGCATTACCGCGCCGGTTACTTCACTGTAGGTTGTGTTTGGTGGAGCGCCCAGCATCGAAGCCGCAATGGTTGCTACACCATCGCCAGTAATTGTGCGGTGTAGGCCCGGTTTTTTAAGGTAGTCTTTACCGGTTACGTTAGAGATAGCAAGCATGTCGCCAACGTGCTCAACGGCGGGAGCGATTGCAACAAACACCATGAAGAAAATCGCGTTGATGTTGAATTCTGGTGCGGTGAAGTTGGGCAGAGCTAACCAAGACGCTTGAGCCACTGGCGTGAAGTCGACCACGCCATAGAATAAGCTTGTCAGGTAACCGGCGACGATCCCACCGAAGATAGGCAGCAGTTTAAGGAAGCCTTTTGAGAACACACTGATGATAATGGTCACTATCAGTGAAATAGAAGAGATCCACAGTGCAGCGTCAGCATCGATAAGTTGAACGGCACCGTCCCCTGTTTTTCCCAATGCCATGTTAACTGCAACAGGGGCAAGGCCTAAACCGATCACCATGATCACAGGCCCAACCACCACGGGTGGAAGTAATTTATGGATGAAAGCAACACCGCGAACTTTGATCAATGCCCCCATCAAAACATACACAACACCGGATGCCATTAAACCGCCCATGGTTGCACCTACACCCCAAGTTTGAATACCAAACATAATAGGGGCGATAAATGCAAAAGAAGAGGCTAAGAAGATTGGCACAGAGCGGCGTGTAATAAGTTGGAATAAAAGAGTACCGATACCTGCGCCAAAGAGTGCTACGTTGGGATCGAGCCCGGTTAGCAGTGGCACTAATACAAGCGCACCAAAAGCAACAAACAGCATTTGTGCACCTTGCAAAGCATTTTTCATGTTATGTCCTTAACAATGATCGTGATATGAAAAGTAAAATTCGCGAGATTCTATCATTTGGCAATCGATTGCCACACCAAGTAGATCAAATTTATTTGTCTTAATGATGTTTACCGCCATCATGATTAGAAAAGTCCACGTTAAATAAGCGGACGATTTATGATCGTTAGTGGGTAATTTATGGTTATTAAACTCTGTGAGTTCTAACAACCTTGCCCCTCAATCCATAGTTGCTTATCATCAAGGCACACGATTTGAATATTAGGATCAGTATGCGCTTTATAGCATTGTTGTTAATGGCACTATCAGCCTCTCCGAGTTATGCATTGACTAAAGTCGATATTTTTGGTGCTGAGGTAGTGATTAACGCTGAAGACAAACAGCCAGAACAAGTGGCAAGAATGACGGGTATGGAGCAGGTATTAATACGTGCGACTGGCCAAACCGATGTCGCTTCGAATGAGACGATTAAAAAGGCGATGCGTAATAGTGCGCAGTATCTGTCTCAAATGAGTTTTGGTGAAAGCCATGCTCAAGAAACGCTGCGTATGCGTTTTAATGGTGCTCAAATCCGATCTTTATTGACTCAAGCTCAGTTACCGTATTGGCCTGATACTCGCTCGAACATTCTTGTTTGGCTCGTAGAAGAAGGCCATTACGACAAGAATATTGTTTGGGAACACTCTAAATCACAACTGGCCTCAGGTTTACAAGCGTACGCAAAGGAGCGAGGTTTACCACTGACGCTTCCTATTGGCGATTTTGACGATATTACGGGTATTGCGACTTCTGATTTATGGGGCAGCTTTATCACACCGATCAGTAAAGCGAGTCTGCGTTACCCTGTTGATGCCGTGTTGGTGATAAAGGCTCAACCTTCAGGTTTACGTTGGGCTCTATATGATCAAAAGCCGAGTCAATTGACGAGCACTCCAACATCGCCAGTGAGTGGTTCTTTGTCGGGTAACAGCGCAACGACGTCTAAGAAGTTAGTCGACCAAATCAGTAACTACTACTCAGCTAAAAGTGCTGTGACGGTAGCGAGTGAGTCATCAGAATCGATTTTGACCCAGTTTATTAGCCTGAATAATGCTCAGGATTTCTTCCAATTGGAGAACGCACTTAAGCGTCTAAACTCGGTGGCAAGCCTCGATATTCTGAAGATTCAAAACAACGAAGTGACTTTCCGAATCCACTTATTGTCGACTCAACAAGAGTTTGAGCAGGAAGTTGCAAGAATTCGTCAGCTCGCCAAGGTTGAAGAGCCTTACATTGAACCTGAAGTGAGTCCTGAATTTGAATCGCAAGACAACACTATGTCTGTCGGTGATGCTCCCGAGTCGGCTGTTGCCGTGAAAGCGGAAGAGGGTGTAAGTGATTCAAGCGTGCAAGTGATTAAGAGCAATGAGGTATCAACGGATACTGATCTCACAAACACGCCTGACACAACGTTAGCGGAATCTAGCTCGGAAGATTTAACCACCACAGCGCCAATGGATGCTAAGCCAAGTCTCGTATACGAATGGGTTCGCTAGTACTGCTCTGTTTGATATGACATCATGAAAAAGCCCTGCTAGAGCAATCTTGCAGGGCTTTTTGTTACCATCTCAGAACAATAACATCCAATCAATTATTATTGCTCGAACTTAGCTTTTTCTTTCTTTTCTACTTCAGAAAGGCGCTTCAGTTTAATCCCTAACTCTTTGGCTCTAAAGCGAGTAAATAAAATGTTGCCCACGAAGCCTAGAGTCGTCAGAAGCAGTTCTACTGCCGCTAATAGGCGCTCTCCACCGTCGACATATAAGAGAGTGAATGCGTGTAGGAAGTAGAGCATCAAGACGAAATTCGCCCAAGCGTGGGTATAAGGTTTACCTGCTAAAATGCCCGGTAATGGCAGTAACAGCGGGATAGCCCAAGCAATCGCCAGCGTGACATTACTGAGATGAGGGTGCGGTGAAAGCGTCATCTGCCAAGCCACCACCCAGAATAGAAGCGACAAGTTGCCCGCTAAAGCAAGGTAGCGAAAGAGTTTGGTTTTGGGAGACATCGCCGTTTCTGGCATATACATCATTGAGAAATTCCCTTCTGATTTATTGCGATGCGCGCTAGGCGTTTACCTAGATTTTGCGCCAACTCAATCTCTTCTTTGCTAAGCGAAGCGCTTTCTCCAGTACTGCTTGCACCATAAGGCGTACCACCGGTTTGCGTGGTGTGCAGTGCGGGTTCTGAGTAGGGGATGCCCACGACTAACATGCCGTGATGAAGCAGGGGCAACATCATGCTTTGCTGTGTCGTCTCTTGACCACCATGCAGTGATGAAGAAGAGGTAAAGACACACGCTGGTTTATCGATGAGATCGCCATTGATCCACATTGATGTCGTGCTATCCCAAAAGTGCTTCATTGGCCCGGCCATGTTGCCAAACCAAACCGGACTGCCTAGCGCCAAACCATCACAAGATCGAAGCTCTTGTAACGAGGCAATAGGATCGGTGGGTTGATAGCGCGAATCAGGCTGCTCCTCTACTGTGTACACGTCGTTCACCGTTCTTAGCATGGCTTCACAGTTCGGGATAGACTCTACCCCTCGTGCAATCTGCCTCGCTAGAGCTTGTGTGTTGCCGTGGCGGCTGTAGTAAAGGACAAGAATGTTAATGCTCATCTTGGGCTACAGAATCTCTAGAACTTGCTCTGGTGGACGACCAATCTTTGCTTTGTTGTTCGCGACAACAACAGGGCGCTCAAACAGTTTTGGATTGGTTGCCATCGCGGCGAAAAGATCTTCATCAGTAACCGAAGCATCACCAAGGTTTGCTTGTTTGTAATCCGCTTCTTTGGTACGCATCATCTCGCGAACACTTTCAAACCCCAGTTGAGTGAAAAGTACCTTCAGTTGCTCGACAGTTAAAGGCGTATCAAGGTATTTGATAACCTCTGGCTGGACGCCCTTTGTTTCAAGCAGTTCGAGAGTTTGACGGCTTTTTGAGCAGCGTGGGTTATGATAAATCACGACAGACATGGTTCTTCCTCATTATTATTTTTTATTTAATTGTTTCGCTAAAGTCATCTAAGTGACTTCTGGGTTTGTTGAATGTTGAGCTTTCTTTTTGTTCTGATAACGAGTCGCAACCAATACACTCACTGGAGTGATAAGAAGCGTTCGCGTTGAATCATTAACTGATCAATTCGAGCGTCGTAGCGCGCTTGTTTTAGGCTGCCGAGCTCAGCGATTTGGCTGGCTTGCGTGTAATATTGAATCGCTTTGTTCCACTGGGCTTGCAGTGCCAAAATTTCTGCGCGAGCAGCCAAGTCTTCGTCGCTATGACCAAGGCTCGTATTTACTTTTGAAAGCAGGTGCCAGCCATTGGTATCGTTCGGGTTATCGTGCGTGTAACGTTGCAATACGCGAACGGCTTCTTGCAGATCTTCATTTTCAATCAATGCATTGGCGTAGTTAATCGTCAAAACTGGGTTGTTTGGTTGACGAGCCAGTGCCGATTTCAGTTCTTTAATCGCTGTTTCTGGTTTTTTCTGTGCAATGTGCAGATCGGAAATCGCATCTAAATAAAACACGTTGGTTGGATCGCTATTGATGAGCTTAGTAAGAATAGGCTCGGCTTTATCTAATTTTTTAGAATCGAGATAAACCAATGCTTGGCCGTACTCTAATGATGGCACCAGGGCTTTTGGTGCTTTTTTCAGTTTGCGCTTGAACCAATCAAGAGCCGCGTCGTTATTGATACCGGCGTAGCGAGCGACAACACGCGCTCTCGCTAAGTGATAATCCAATGACGGAGCCAGCTTCAGTGGTGGGTAGCTACGAGCTCGAGCGCGAGAATCGGTAATTCGGTCTTCTGGTAATGGGTGAGTCAATAGCATCGGTGGTGGCGTGCTGGCATAGCGATATTCATCGGCTAAACGACCAAAGAAGCGCGGCATTGCATTCACATCAAACCCTGCTCGTGCGAGTGTGCTGATACCAAAGCGGTCGGCTTCTTTTTCATTACTGCGGGTGTAGTTGATCTGGCTCTGCATGGTACCTGCAGTTGTTGCTGTTAATGCAGCAATACCCGCTTCAGGTGCGGCTATCGCCAATAATATTGAAGCCGCAAGTGCAGCGATGGTTGCTGGAGAGCGCCTCGCTTGATCTTCCATACTTCGAGCTAGGTGACGCTGGGTTACGTGTGCGATTTCGTGGGCTAATACTGAAGCCAGTTCACTTTCCGATTGTGCATGCAGAAACAATCCTGAGTGCAAAGCAACATAACCACCAAAGAACGCGAAAGCGTTAATGTTGCGATCACGGATCATAAAGAATTGAAAGGGGGTTTTTACATCATTTGCGTTCGCAACAAGGCGATGACCGAGTGTGTCGATGTATTGGTTTAAAACCGGGTCGTTGACGATCGGCTGACTGTTTCTGATGATGCGCATATAGGCATCACCATAGATAAGTTCTTGGTCAATAGAGAGTGTGCCTGCAGCCGCTGTCCCGATATCCGGTAGTTCCAAACCATTGGTGGTGGCCAAGATTGGGGGGCTTAATGTAGTAGCAATACATATGCAAGCAATTGATCGAGCGCGTTTAAACATATTAGTCAGTAATACTCCATGTCATCTGACAGTAAGACAAGTGCAATGCCAATTGGTTCTTTCTCTGATTTAACCTTTGTTAAGTGCGTGCACTATCATTAAGGAAGAGTAATGAATGATGGCGCGTTTTCAAAAACAGATTACAATACGACTCTTATAATAAGCATCGAGCTACAGAATGACACCAAATATTCTCGATTTACGCCAAGAGCGCTGCCCAATGGCGTTATTATTAGCCAAGCGTCACAGTGTAAAGTTAGAAATCGGACAATCATTGTCAATTTATGTCTCTGATAACAGTTCTATGAAAGATATTGTACATTTTTTGTCTAAGCAAGCTTACGTCGTCATCACGGAAGCTTGTTCCAGTTACCACCACCTTATCGTTACTAAAAAGGAATTGCAGTCAGATGTTTGAAATGGTCAATCGTTGGTATAAACGACGTTTTTCTGATCCACATGCAGTCAGTTTGGTTGCCATCATTCTCTTCGGCTTTATTACTATTTACTTCTTTGGCCATCTCATTGCGCCATTATTAGTGGCTATTGTACTGGCTTACTTGCTTGAATGGCCTGTCACTCAACTTCAAAGACTCGGTGTTCCAAGAACGCCATCGGTGATGTTGGTGATCATGATGTTCTTTAGCTTGATGTTGCTTGCGCTGTTTGGTTTAGTGCCAACCATTTGGGATCAAGTCGGCAACCTTATCAATGATATTCCAAGCATGTATGGTGGTTTACAGAAGTTTATTGCGACAATCCCTGAACGTTTCCCAGAGCTAGCAAACTTACAGATTGTTGAGTCGATAGTGTCTAATGCAAAAAACAAAGCTCTCGGTTTTGGTGAAAGTGTCGTGAAGGGCTCTTTTGCCTCTCTTGTGAGTTTGGCGACACTGGCCGTTTACCTGATTCTTGTACCGCTTTTGATCTTCTTCTTATTAAAAGACAAAGAAGAGATGATCAGTATGGCGAGCGGTGTGCTACCGAAGAACCGCCGTTTAGCGACCAAGGTTTGGCTTGAGATGAACCAACAAATCACGAACTACATTCGTGGTAAAGTGTTAGAAATTATCATCGTCGGTGGTGTCAGCTACGTAACGTTCGCCATTTTGGATTTACGTTACTCAGTA
The DNA here is from genome assembly GCF_050337445.1 of Vibrio minamisatsumaniensis. Taxonomy (NCBI): domain Bacteria; kingdom Pseudomonadati; phylum Pseudomonadota; class Gammaproteobacteria; order Vibrionales; family Vibrionaceae; genus Vibrio; species Vibrio minamisatsumaniensis. The sequence goes on from NZ_JAKJSY010000011.1 coordinate 85,585, forward strand.
CTGCTGGCTGTCGCGGTTGGTTTCTCGGTTCTGATCCCGTATATCGGTGCGGCTGCGGTGACGGTACCTGTCGCCATTGTCGGTCTGTTCCAATGGGGGCTTGAACCTCATTTCTATTGGCTTTTGGTATCATACGGTATCATTCAAGCCCTAGATGGCAACGTGTTAGTCCCAGTTCTGTTCTCTGAAGCGGTGAATTTGCACCCAGTAGCCATTATTGTTGCGGTATTGGTGTTTGGTGGGTTGTGGGGATTCTGGGGGGTGTTCTTTGCTATCCCGTTGGCAACGCTAGTGAAGGCGGTTTGGAATGCTTTGCCGAGTCACGCGTTAGAGGATGACCCCGAGCATTAACAGCAATTGAATCAGCATTAAAAAGGCCGAATATCCATGATATTCGGCCTTTTTGCTCTTAGCTTAATGAGTGTTGCTATTGCCTTAGAGAGTGGTGAACCTAAGTCATTAACTCACACAATTAGCCCTTAAGCTTCTTGATTGAAGTAATCGAGTACTACTTCGTGGTGCGTCTTAGTCTTGAACTTATTGAAGACGTGTTCAATTTGACCTTCTTCATCAATCAGGAAGCTGATACGGTGTAGGCCATCGTATACCTTACCCATGAATTTTTTCTCCCCCCAAACGCCAAACTGTTCAGCAACGCAGTGGTCTTCATCAGATAGTAGTGTGAAGTTCAGAGCCTTCTTCTCAATGAAGTTTGGTAGGCGTTTTACTGGGTCAACACTGACACCGAGTACGACTACGTTCAGGTCATCAAGCTGCGCTTTGATATCACGCAGGCCTTCTGCTTGCACGATACAACCTGGGGTCATCGCTTTTGGGTAAAAGTAGCAAAGTACTTTTTTACCTTTGAAGTCACCAAGAGATACGATATTGCCATCTTGATCTGGAAGAGAAAAAGCAGGAGCTGGAACACCAGCCATTAGCGTATTCATGACATTTCCTTTTTAAAGACTGTTTTTGATAAAGTTGAGCGAGCCATGGACTGACAGGCTCTGACACAGCAAATTAAACTCTTCTTGTAGCTGCATCAAATTACATTCGGATTGTACAGAAGCGGTAATAGCAATATGAAATTGGTCGTTATCAAGTTGAACCTTAGACTTATTGATCGTTTGTGCGCTAAGCGAATCGAGGCCGATGTCTCGGTCTGCGAAGAACTGGGTGAACTTTTCGGTAAGCCCAAGCTTGTCATCTGACTCAACGAAAACCTCTAACGTGTAGGAGTTCTGATGAACATCATGAGGTGAGGTTCGCTTCATAATGGTAATCAAGTCGTGTTCTTGGCCAAGTAAGGGTAAGGTGGTTTCAACGCGGGTAATGTTGTTTGCCTTGCCAGAGAGTAGCATGATCAGTGTAAATTCTTCGCCAAATAGAGCGATACGGCTATCCATAATGTTGCAGCCGGATTGAGTGACTAAATGAACCACTTGGTTGCATACGCCTGGGCGATCGGTGCCCACAGCTGTGATGACTAGATGTTGAGTCATAAAACCGCGTCTCTTTATATTCCATTGATCTGTGCATGGTAGCACAGTTAGCCAGAGGAATAAGCGTCTGAGCAGGGCTTTTTATAAGACACTAGCCTCTAACGTACAACAAATGATAGGAATAGCGAGAGGGTTAAAAGTGAGACCGTGGGATGAGGCAACAGCTTACTTAGTATTGACATCCTGAGAGGTTGCATCCGTTAAACTGAGCGTAGGTTACCCAAATTTAGTGTAGAACACCGTTCTGAGTTGTTTTACCTCAAACATACGACAATATTTAATACTGATGTTGCCGGTAAGCCGCTTTAATGTCTTGTGTTTATTGATTGGCTTACAGTAACATGCAAAAAGAATAAATTAAGGGAGATAGACATGTTTTCAGGAAGTATTGTTGCGCTAGTTACGCCATTTAACTCAGATGGTGAAGTGGACTTCGACAGCCTTAAAAAGTTAGTTGATCACCATGTTGCTGCAGGTAGCGATGGTCTGGTTGCGGTTGGCACAACGGGTGAGTCTTCAACACTCACGATTGAAGAGCATGTCAAAGTGGTCAATAAGGTCGTTGAATTTGCCGATGGTCGTATCCCTGTTATTGCAGGTACCGGCGCGAATGCAACTCACGAGTCAGTGCTGTTCAGCCGTTTATTAAATGGTTCTGGTATTGCCGGTTGCCTGAGTGTGACGCCTTACTACAACAAGCCGACTCAGGAAGGACTGTATCAGCACTACAAAGCGATTGCTGAAGTGAGTGATGTACCACAAATTTTGTATAATGTGCCGGGCCGTACCTCTGTTGACTTGTTACCTGAAACGGTTGCTCGCCTTGCTCAAATTGAAAATATCGTTGCACTCAAAGATGCGACGGGTGATCTCGACAGAATTGCAATTCACCGTGAACTTTGTGGCAAAGATTTTATCTTACTCAGTGGTGATGACTTAACTGGCTTAGAGTTTGTTAAGCGTGGTGGCGATGGTGTGATTTCTGTCACCAATAATGTTGCAGCCGCTGATATGGCAACCATGTTCAAACTCGCAAAAGAAGGTAAGTTCGAAGAAGCTGAAGCGATCAATGAACGTTTGAAGCCGCTACACAAGAACTTATTCGTGGAGTCTAATCCTATTCCCGTAAAATGGGCGGTTCATAAAATGGGACTGATTGCGGAAGGTGGCTTACGTCTACCGCTGACTGAACTGTCAGAATCCGCTCAGCCTGTTGTTGCTCAAGCAATGACAGAAGCGTGCATTTACTAAAACGTATGAAGTAATGCCGAAGCGAACCTTCGGCATTTAGGAGCATAAATGAAGTATTCTCACCAGCTAGTGATTGGGTCACTGGCTGTTTTCGTTCTTACTGCATGTTCTGGCAGCCCGACTCAACGTCGCCAAGCCAAAGATGATTTCGAATACTTAGAAACACCTGAGTTTTCACAATGGCAATTGCCCGAAGAGGCCCAACCTCAGTTTTACCCTAACTTTGACGTTCCAAGTGGTGAGTTTAGCGGTGGCATCGGTCGTGAAGTGGATATTCGCCCTCCTCAACAGGTTCTTGAACTGATCCCTGGGGCTCGTGCTGAGCGTCAAAATGGTGAAGTGACCTTGTGGCTTCTTCGTGCTGAAGAAGCTGATCGCGTGTGGCAAACGGCTGTAGACATGTTAGCTCAGCGTGGTATTGGCATTCGTACGCAATCAGAAAACGAGATTGAGACCGATTGGGTGACTTGGGTTCCTGAAGATGAAGAAGTAGAGATTGGCAGCCGCTACTCTATCTCTCGTTTCCAAGCAAACAACCGTTATGGTTTTAAAATTAACCTGATTGATTGGCGCGAAGGTTCAGACGAAAAACCCGTTTCGGCAACCAATAAAGAACGTTATAACGCGTTCCTAACCAACCTAGTGATGGCGAAGTACGATGAAAACCTTCGTGCTGAAGCGACATTAAAAGCACAAGAGTTGGTGAAACGCATTCCAATATCAATGGGTGCAGACCGCAGTGGCTTCCCGGTGATCATTGCTCGCACACCATACAATATGTTGTGGCAGCGTTTACCGACTTTGCTACCAAAGATGGGCTTTGAGATCGAAGAGCGCAATCAATCCCAAGGTACGGTGAAAGCTAAGTACGCGGCACCAGACGATGAGTTTTGGGAAGATATTGGTTTACAACCTATTGATTTAGCCTCAGGTACTTACACCTTCTTGTTTGGTGATCTTGGCAATCGCACGTCAATTAACGTCACGAATGCAGCGGGTAAGCCAGTGGAAGAAGCGTTGCTTAAGTCCATGGTTCCTATCTTGGCGCACATTGCAGACCAAACGAAAGATGTCAAAGAAGCGGAAGCTGAGTAATAACGTTGAATCAGTTTCAGAGCCGAGTGATATCAGTGCGGTGTTTATCTGAAAACGAATAAAAAAAGAGGACACATCGTGTCCTCTTTTTTATTCATGGCTTATTCAGTGATTAAGTTTGGGGCAAACGGACAAAACTAAACGTTTTTATTGTCCGTAGAGTCATCTTCTTGAGCCTTCTCTTGGTTGAGTTTAGCTAAGCGATTGAGCTTGTCTAAGTCTTTCTTGGCTTTGCTGCGACCAGTCAGATCCATATTTGCGGTCTGTTTGAGAGCGGCAATGTTGCCCACGACAACACTAACAACGATGATGATGATAACCCAAGGGTTAAAAAGCCACTCTAACATAAGTGCTCCTACTGACTGATATTGGCGACGAAACGCGTATAGATTTCATCTAGTCGCTCCATGATTACCTTATATCCTAATATTGGCTTAGATTGGAGTTGCTTGCCAAGTAAAGTCGGAGATAACTGTGATAAGCATGACTGAGAGACCTTACGGTGGCTAATATGCCAGGGTTCCACTGCCACACCACCAAGGTCTTGGCTGTAAGGAAAGAAAAAACCAAACTGATCGGCATGGGTGGCAAGCCATTGGTAAAACGCTTGCTGGTGACCGGTTAGGTATTCCCATGGTTCCAATTGCAGTTGTGTGCCTTCAGGTAATTGGTTACGAGCAAAAACATCAAAGTCGCACCCCCAATGATGACGACTCGCTCCAGGAAGGGCTGACCATCTCAAGATGGCCGACAACTTCTGATGCTCACTGAGAGTGGAAGCATCAAGAGGCTGGCTTTCTGAATCTAATATTGGAACTTTACCAGAAAACTTACGGTTCCAAATCAGAGTTTGCCTTTCATAGTCGCGAAAACCACTGGCAATCTCCATTTTAAAACCAGCGAGTTGAGCAGCTTCAATCAAATGCTTTAAATCCTCTCTGACCTCACTGTGAACCATAAATGTCTTAGTGCCAATGAGGGTCGGCTTCAAGTGAGAATCTGATTGTCCGGTAAGCTGCTCTGGTGTCATAGCGAGTCTCTCAGTTATTGGTCGTTATGTGTCGCTTAGGTAGCAAACTATTTAGCGAATAAGTTTTTAAGTGTTTTTTCGTACATGTCAGTTAGCTTCTCTAGGTCAGCGACTTTCACGCACTCGTTAACTTTATGAATGGTCGCATTCACGGGGCCGAGTTCGACGACTTGCCCTTTCATGCGTGCAATAAAGCGTCCGTCAGATGTACCGCCGGTAGTCAGTAGCGCTGGTTTAACATCATTAACATCACCTACAGCATCAACAATCGCATCAAGTAGCGATCCTGCGTCGGTTAAGAATGGGTCGCCATTGAATGTCCATTTTAGGTCATACTCGAAATCGTATTTGTCGAGTATTGTTGTGATGCGTTCAACGATGATGTCGTTATTTAACTCTGTGCTAAAACGCAGGTTAAATTGCACATTAAATTCACCAGGAATCACGTTTGACGCACCAGTGCCAGCACTCACATTGGGGATCTGGAAGCTGGTAGGCGGGAAGTAATCATTGCCTTTATCCCACTCCGTGGTTGCCAGTTCGTGGATCGCAAGCAGAGAGCTGTGCACCGGGTTATTCGCTAGGTGAGGGTAAGCAACATGACCTTGCGTGCCTTTAATTGTGAGATCGCCGGTGATAGAACCACGACGACCGTTCTTCACAATATCCCCCACAAACTCAGTGCTTGATGGTTCACCTACTATGCACATATCGATGTTCTCACCACGGGCCATCAGCGCTTCAACCACACGTACAGTGCCGTTGATGAAGGGGCCTTCTTCATCCGATGTGATAAGGAAACCGATTGAGCCTGTATGGTCTGGGTGTTTGGCAATGAATTGTTCTACCGCAATAATCATTGAAGCCAGAGAGCCTTTCATATCCGCAGCCCCACGGCCATATAGGAAACCGTCGACGATGGTCGGCTCAAATGGCTTGGTGTGCCACTGCTCTAATGGGCCAGCAGGCACAACATCAGTGTGACCGGCAAAAGCAAACAGAGGCGCTTCAGTCCCACGGCGAGCCCAAAAGTTCGTTGTATCTTCAAATACCATCACTTCGATCTCAAAGCCGAGTGCTTTTAAGCGTTCAATCATTAATTCTTGGCAGCCAGCATCTTCAGGTGTTACTGATTGACGGCTAATGAGGTCTTTTGCGAGAGCCAAAGTTGGGCTATCTGTCATCCTTGAATTCCTTGTTTAAATAAAACATCTAGTCATTAATTTCTAGGGCGTTGAATCGGCGTTCAACGTCCGAGTGTTTTTAGGTAAATACCGTGCTCTAAGCAAAAATAGCGGCGTACTGGTCAGCTTTAAAACCAATGTGAAGTGTGCCATCTACTTTTAATATCGGGCGCTTAATCATTGCTGGTTGTTCAACGAGCAGAGCCACCGCTTTTTCTTCCGTTAACGTCTCTTTTTGTTCTTGAGAAAGCTGACGATACGTTGTTCCACGTTTGTTGAGCACAAGCTCCCAACCAAGCTCTGAACAGAAGGTCGTGACCAACGCTTCAGTAATGCCTTGTTTGCGATAATCGTGAAATTCGAATTCAATACCTTCAGCTTCGAGCCATTTCTTTGCTTTTTTTATGGTGTCGCAATTTGCAGGGGTTCCGTACATAATAATAGTCATTCGGGTACATCCATTTAGTGGAGTAAAAATATGAAGACAGCTTACAGTTACATTCGTTTTAGCTCAAGCCGACAAGCAGATGGCGATTCCATTAGAAGGCAGACAGAGCTTGCTAGAGCTTATGCAGATAAGTATGAACTTGATTTGCAAGATGTATCTATTAGCGATTTTGGTGTGAGTGCCTTTAGAGGCGCAAATGCAACAGAAGGTGAACTAGGTGAGTTTTTGCGCCTTGTTGATAATGGTGACATTGCTTCTGATTGTTACTTGCTGGTTGAATCATTAGACCGTTTATCTCGAGATAAAGTTAGAAAAGCATTGCGACTTTTCTTATCGATTATTGATAGAGGGATTACGGTTGTAACGCTATCGGATAATAGGGTCTACTCCCCTGATAGTGATAACGATATGGAATTGCTCATGTCGATTTTGATTATGAGCCGAGCGAACAACGAGTCGGAAATGAAATCTCAACGAACCTCTGCGGCTTGGAGCAAAGCTCGCCTTGATGCTTTGAATGGAACAAAAGCCAAGAACTCAAGATTACCTGATTGGTTGAGCTGGAATGAGGATAAAACGGACTTTGTCATTAACCAATCTGCAAAGGTGACAATTCAGCGTGTGTTTGAGTTGTCTGCTGGTGGTTCTGGTATAGAAATTATTGCAAGGACGTTGAATGCGGAAGGTTGTCGGACATTAAAAAACAATAAGGAGTGGCGTTCTAGCGGTGTATCAAAACTACTAAGAAACAGAGCAGTTATTGGTGAGTTCCAATTTTATCAAAAGAATTCGCAAGGTAAGAGAGTGCCAATTGGTGAACCGATAGCAAGTTACTATCCTACAATTGTGTCCAAGCCGCTTTTTCTAGCTGTCCAACAAGGTATGGACTTGCGTAATAAGCGTGGCTCAGGTAATCGAGTGGGGCAATTTACCAACTTATTTACTGGTTTAATCCGTTGCGGTGAATGTGGTGCTGCCGTGGTAACGAGCAGCCAGACTTCAAAAACGCCTCAAGGCTACCTAAAATGCACGATGAGATGTGAATCTAAAGCTCGGATGAACTACAAGTACACCGAACCACAAGTGTTGAGTGCCTTGAGTTCTCTACAATCGGTTATCGAGAAGTACCGCTCACCAATCAATGATGAAACGGCTTCGTTAGAGCTTGATATTCGAGCGTTGAGTGACAAAATTTCCAGTTTAGAGTCATTGTTAGACAACGCTTTCACACCTCGAATTGCTGAAAGGTTACAGGAAGCTGAGTTACAGCTTGCTGATGCCAAGGTTCTATTGAGTGCAGAGCAGCGACGAGTTTCAACTCAACAAAGCCGAGAGCAGATAGTTTTAGGGCTTGAGCCCCTAGAGTCGATTGATGACCGTAGAGCCTTCAACTCAAAACTACGTACAGTGATTGATAGAATTGAAATGATTGAGCATCCACATAAAAAGGGTTCAGCGTTGGTTTATTTTATCAGTGACAGGCCAGTTATGGAGCAGCATTTCACCAAACTTAAAGGTGCTCATGGCACTGGTTCAGAGGTCTATGAGTTACATGTTGATGATGTGCCAACTTATTTAGGTAGAACAACCAGTAAAAAGCCACTTGAGTTTATCGTTGTTGAAACTGAAGATATTCTTTCATTCATGCCAGTACAGTAGAACTAAGTGAGATTTGAAGTCGTAGGTTTCATCCTATACTCTAGAAAATGCTCTCAGTTACACCATATACTGAGCATACCTTTATTACTGGATGTAGGCAGCGAAACGTTCGCTTAGATACACAAAATGCGATAACCGGTCATACGCAATCAGATATCGGGAGTCGATATGGTGCCTATCCGCTGCCAATGATGAACGAGGTAATTCAGGCGATCCCTCGGTGTTTTTGAATCACATACAATGCTTGAGCAACTAGCCAAGATAGGCTAGCCATGACGCTAGCAATGCTGGCGACCATGCCTGCAATGCGTGATACATTGGGCGCTAGTTGTTCTAGCGCCACTTCTAGCCAAGCGAGTAATCTCATATTATGCAGCCTGATACTGGTGTTCTTCCTCTAACTCTGGTTTGAATAGACTCATCACCCACTTCCAGCCTTGCTTAACGCGCGCCACCAAAAAATTCTTAAGAGCGATAGCTTTCTCTAACACCGCTTGAATGGCTAACTGTGCAAACATCCACGCTAGTTCAAGGTTCTCTTTGACAAAGTGTTTACCAGCATTCACAAGGCCAGTTGCTTTCCCCCAAAGTGCTTTCAATGAAGTAATGATGCCTTGGCTTTTTACGGTTGCAAGAAGGGCAATCAAAGCCGTGTTATTTGTGGCAAAGAATGCGACTACAGCGATAGCTAAAGCTGAGCCGGTTAATGCTGCTTTTTTCGCGTTGGTGGTAAAGAACTGAGACACTTTGCCCCAAACGTTCTTAGCAGCGGCGACAAGTCGCATGGTGAATGATGGTTTGATTTCTTTATTCATGGTTTTATTCTCTTGATTGGTGGTTTGTTGGATGATTTTTTGAATCTCTTTGATGAACTTGATTGCGCACTTAGGCGTACTACCTGCTCGCTCAATAGCTTCGTTGAGCAGATAGACAAATTGCTCAGGTTCAGCTTCTAGGAGTGCTTGTAGCTCTTTGCCTGTGTGCTCTGGGTGGTAGCGGTGAATAAAGTCAATGACTCGCTTGATGTGGATGGGTTTCATGTTTTAACTCTTTGGCGACGGCGGCAATGGTCGTTCGACTTGCGCCTGTAATGGCTTGAATGGCGGTATAGGTGTGTGATGTTTCTAATAGCTTCTTAATGGAGCTCCAGAGAACTTCATTGCGTTTTCGACCTTGGTATTTCGCTGGCTCCTCTTCTTTCGCTTTTGCAATTCCCTCTAGTGTCCTTTTTCTCCTTAGGTCGTAGTCTTTTCGAGCAGTTGCAGCAAGAATATCAAGCAGCATTCCGTTAACAGCTTTGAGAACAGCTTGAATGAAGTCATCGCTATTATCTTGTTGTTTGAGAGCAACATGGCTGGTGGGGAGGTCTAAAGCCACAACGCTGACACCTTTGGACTCGATAAGATTTTTGAGTTGTTGCCAATCGCTGCTTTTCAGGCGGCTGATTCTGTCTACTGACTCGATTAAGATAATGTCGCCTTGCTGTGCGTCTTCAAGCAGTCGATTTAATTCTGGACGGCTTAGTGATGTTCCTGTGAACTTTTCAAAGTAGTAGGCAGCGATGAGTTGATCGTGCTGCTGGGCGAACTCTTCTATTTGGTTTTTAGCGCGCATGACGTCTTGACCGACGGTGCTGACACGCAAGTAAGCACGGATAAATCCCATAGGCGATATCCTTCGGTAAAGTTAGGGTTTAATTACTGTACTGGTAAGTTTTGGGTGGGGTTTGAGGGCTAAACTTTACCGATGCTAGCGGTTCGGTAGAGGTATACCCAAAGTTGACTAAAGTGATAGGCGAAAAGCTAATCTTCCCATCATATTTCTTATACCAATATCGGGAAGGAAAATTGACCCATAACATCAACCTAGTTAAAAAACAAGCTCAATCTTGCTAGGTAGAGTTGAACTATTTGTATGTGCTGTAAGTTCTTAATATGCGCCCCAGTCATTCAATACCGAATGATGTTAATTGATAAGGTGCGACTTATGATGAATACAGACACAGTAACTAACTCGATGATTTTTGCTTCACTACATGGGCAATTTGACTCTATGAGTTTGACGGATATTGAAAGATATGAGGATTGTGCGAGCTTTGTAGTGAATGGACATCAAGGTTTTATGATGCTGAGTGCAAGAGGTGAAATTTCACTTGTTCGTGGTGAGGAGGGTATTTTTGTTTTCAACTCCAGTGACCAATTCTGGTCTAGAACTCCGGATTACCCGACACATGATGTAAGTATCTCGCCGAAGCAATGTCTTGAAGAGTTTCATTCAAGGCTAGCTTTTATGAATTCACGGGTTGACGATTGGTGCTCAAACGATTGTATCAAGCATGTTGAGTTGCTTCAGATTTGCGCTATGGATGATGGGGGTTACCTGCCATTACCTGATAAAGAACAAATTGAGGGTTTAATCGAGAATTTAGTAGGGAGTGAGTTGTGGTTTAAACATGGGCGGTTTGTTGTTGACGGCAAAGCAGAGTTTGATTTCTCGGGGAGCTTTATCCGAGGAGAGTTTGGAGGGTATCAATTCGCTATAACTCAGAAGTTTGATGGAAACCACCTTAAGTTCGATGTCCACTTTCTGAATTTGTGATGTTTCTTTATTAGTGTGATGTTCAAATATGTGCCAGCACCATAGCTGGCACATGATGAAGCGACTCGAAGACTATATACTTCCACCAACTCCTTTAAACTTCTCAACAAAGGCGACGATTTTTTGAAAAACGCTTTGCTTCTTAGTTTTGTATTGCGGGTTTAAAGGGCTCATCTTAGGTAAAGTCGCGTTGAGCTCGGTACCGTTCTCACTTGCATACTCACGCTTTAGCGATGCTGCAATATAGCGCTTGGCGGCATCTTCATTCAGCTTTTCACTGTTGATTAGATCTTCAGCTTCACGTTTCAGTTCTGCCTGCGCAAACTTAAAGAAAGCGTCGATAATGCTGGCTTTGTCACCAATATCATCCAAGTTGGTTTGGTTGATAAAATCGACAATCAAGCTTTCTTTTGCACGGTTGCCAAGGCTGGCTCGAATTAAGCGACGGACTTCTTCGATCAACTCAGCTTTGCCTTTACGCTTCTTGTTGTGTTCGAAAATCAGCCCGAGGATGTAATCAAGGTTAATCTCTTGTGACTTAAGCAAATCAACCTCAAATACTACGTCATCCCAATCAATGGTCGACTTGTCTTTATCTTTGCTGTCTTTTTGTCGACGTAGCCAATCACGTGTATCGTTGTAGGTCGAGCGATAGTCTTGAATTATGCGTTCTGATGGAACGTCGAACGATTGCATTGAGGCAATATCATCGTCATTGACATAGTATTTCTCCTTGAATGCTTCAACCGCTTCAGCATCTTCCATATCGACACTTTGTAGCGCTTTAAGTGAGGCAAACTCATCGTAGTTTTGCAAGACATTCTCGATACGAAGATATTCACCAAAAAGTTTCGCAAAGGCTTTTTTATCTTTCTCGGTTTCAATCACAGATGGATCAGGGAAGCGTTCCTTTAGCTCCATAACAACCTGATTGTAGCCACGACGAGCCTCTCCGGTTACGATATCTTTGAAGCCATCCATATACTCTTGGTAACTCTTTTCAAGCACAATATTTCTGATGTTCTCATTGCCTTCAGAATCACCAAAGAGTTTTATTGTGTCGATAGTTGGTTGTTCTAAATCACGGAAGGTAACAATGTTGCCAAAGGTTTTAGTCGCATCAAAGATACGATTAGTACGTGAATAAGCTTGCATCAAACCGTGGTAACGGAGGTTCTTATCTACAAACAGGGTGTTAAGAGTTGGAGCATCGAAGCCAGTCAAGAACATACCCACGACAATCAAGAGATCGATTTCTTGGTTTTTAACTCGTTGAGCTAGGTCACGGTAGTAGTTTTGGAAGCCTTTGCTATCCACGCCAAAATTAGTTCTAAAGCTAGCGTTATAGTCGCCAATCGCAGCACTTAAAAATTCCTTCGCACTGCTGTTCATCGCTGTTACATCAAAGCCTTCATCTTCAATATCACCAATCGCGTCTTGCTCTTCGTTAGCAGAAAAAGAGAATATAGTGGCGACTTTCAGAGGATTGCTTAAACCATTATTGCTTTGTAGTTTGTTGAAGCTCTCGTAATAAGCTTTAGCGGCATCAACACTACTAACAGCAAACATGGCATTGAAGCCTTTACCGCCAGCTTGTAGGCGATGCGTTTTCTGACGGTAGTTATTGAGGATATACTGCGAAATTTCACGGATACGAGCTGGATGCAAAAAGGCTTTCCTCTTGTCCAGAGCGGTAAGCTTCTTCTCATCAGTTTCAGTTTCAATGTCCTTAAACTGTGGGCGAACATCGTTATAGTCAACTTTGAATTTAAGTACTTTCTCGTCACGGATGGCATCGGTGATAACGTAGGAGTGTAACTGACGACCAAACACGCTAGCGGTTGTCTCGGCTCCTAAAGCGTTCTCAGGAAAGATTGGTGTGCCTGTAAAGCCAAACTGATAATACTTTTTAAACTTCTTCTTAATGTTTTTTTGTGCTTCACCAAACTGGCTACGGTGACATTCATCAAAAATAAAGACTACCTGTTTGCTGTAGATAGATAGACTACCTTCCGCTTTTATGAGGTTATTTAGTTTCTGGATTGTTGTAACGATGATTTTGTTGTCGTCTTTGTCCAAGTTACGCTTTAACCCAGCGGTGCTGTCAGAGCCATTTACACTATCTGGTGAGAAGCGTTGATACTCTTTCATTGTTTGGTAGTCGAGATCTTTGCGGTCAACAACGAAAAACACCTTGTCGATATAATCTAACTCAGTGGTTAAACGTGCTGCTTTGAAGCTAGTTAGCGTTTTACCGCTACCCGTTGTATGCCAAATATAGCCGCCGCTTTCTGTCTTGCTCCAATCTTTGTTTTGGTAAGCACCATTAATCTTCCACAAAATACGCTCTGTAGCCGCTATCTGATATGGACGCATCACTAACAGCGTATCGCTGACATCAAACACACTGTAGTGCAACAACACGTCCAACAGCGTGTTCTTTTGGAAGAAGGTAGCCGTGAAGTCTTTGAGATCTTTGATTAACGTGTTGTCAGATTTCGCCCAGTTCATGGTGAAATCAAAGCTATTTTTATTACGTTTAGTTGTGTTGGCAAAATAGCGAGTATCAGTGCCGTTGGAAATAACAAAAAGCTGTAAATATTTAAACAGTGAGTTGTCGGCGTTAAAGCTCTCTTTACTATATCGATGCACTTGGTTAAACGCTTCTCGAATAGCAACACCACGCTTTTTAAGCTCAATTTGGACTAATGGCAAACCATTAACCAAAATTGTGACGTCGTAGCGGTTGGCAGTGCTGCCTGTTTGTTCAAACTGTTTTATCACTTGTACTTTATTACGAGCGATATTTTGTTTATCCACGAGGTAGATGTTTTCAATATGCCCATCATCAAACACAAAATCGAAGATATAGTCGTCATGGAATTTACGAGTTTTGTCGATAATATTATCGCTTGGGTTATCTAGGTATTGCTCGACAAATCGTCGCCATTCGCTATCTAGAAAGTTGACATTATTGAGAGCTTCTAGCTGCTGTCGTACATTTGCTAGCATTTTTTCAGGATTATTGAGCTCAGCGACGTACTCGTAACCTTGACTTTGTAGGTCGGCAACCAGCTCTCGCTCAAGATCGGCTTCACTCTGGTAGCTTTCTTTGATTTGCCACTCTTTGGAGTATTTGTCTAGGATGATAAAACTCTTTGATTCAGCGATGGTTCTGTAATCAGCCATTTTGAGCTTCCTGTTGCCAGTAACTGTAGTTTTCTACCAAATGAGTCAGGAGAAATTTAACAATTTGCTTTTCTTCTGGTCTTAGATTCGTAGCACGCATGTTTGCAAGTGAATCATGACTCGAAAATTGGATGATTCTGTTTAAATACGAAGCTCTGTTCTGCTCGGTATCGCCAGGTAAGAGTTTCGACCACTTAGGGTAGCCTAAAAAGCTTGCCGTTTTTTCATAGAGGTTACGTATCAAGACAAAATGCTGCCTTTCAACAGTGCCATTTTCGATTGCTAACTCTAACTGTCTTTTTAGGTCAAGGTGATAGAAGAAGCTTGTATTTGAGTCACCGTTTTTCTCTACTAAAGAAACGGTTTTGTCCTCAGATGCTTCCAATAAAAAACAGGATTTAGAGTTCACCTCATTGTGAAGGAAGTTATAAAAAGTAGTATCATGAGTTGAAATTATAAACTTTACCGACGAAGTACTTTTTTTAATTAGAGCTGCCAAATCGACAGCAAGCTGCATCAGGTGGTTTTCATCAAGAGAGCTTACAGGATCATCAATATAAATGTATTTAATCTGATTAAACTGGTCAGTTTCTCGGTCTTCAACATTTCTGACATTAAGTACATCAATTACTTGTTCAAGAAGACTGTAAAACACACTCCAAACAAAGTTGCTTTCTTCACCTTTAGATATCTTAATATTACTCTCGGGTTCTGCGTTTCCTCGCTCAAATGAAAACTTCACTTCCGAGAATGCAGGCACAGTTACTTCCTCACCAGCTGGGTTAGAATACGTGTATTCCTCATTAAAATGAGGCGTAAGCTTTGAGTTGGTGTAACGTTGAAAATGTGAAATAACGTTGCGGTCTTGACCTTGTTCTTTAAATACCCAGTTGGTGAAAGCGTTTGGATGAATTTTTAGGATTCGTGTCTCATCATTTGCCAAATCATTATCCCAATAAAAAAGATCCTCTGTGAATGCGTTGTAATAGAGGATGTTTTTTTGAGCTAGCTCTGACGTATCCTCATCGGCTGACTGGGCATCAGGTTGAGGCGCTAACAACTCTTTGAATGCTCGTGATAAACGAGTTTTACCACTTCCATTAAAAGCGTAAATGAGCTGTGTTTTTTTATTATTGTCGCGAAGTATCTTCGCAGCTTCTTTGAGAGAGTCACTCATTTTAAGATTCCTAAACTGTCATTTTTTCTTGGTTTGGAAAGCTAAATAACAAATCACGGTAGTATTCATATTGCTTTTGACGCAGTTCGATTTCACGCGGTAGACCGTCCTTTATGGAACTTGTTAAAGCATGAAATTTATCCAAAATAGCTACAATTCGCTCTTTTTCTTCTGGTGAAGGGTTAGGTATGCGTATGCTGTTTAGATTCTTTTTATTGAGCTTAGGTTGAGCAGCTCCAGAAATGTATGGAGTTAGGTCGATGCTATTTAAGTAGAACTCAACAAACCTGCGCTCTGCATAGGTTTTAAATTTAAGTACGTGCGCATGGTTGTTTACCCATGTTTTACCTGAGATGCTAAATGCAATTGGTGTATTTCTAGCCAGAAGGTTTGCCCCATCTTCTGAAATTAATAGGAGGTCTTCGTCAAAAATGTAATCTTTAACGTAATCAACGATGCCAGAGGCTCCGTAATATGGGATATCTCCGGGCTCTCTTAAACCACTAGTAATGGGTTTACGTTTTGAATCAAGATTTTTAGCTAGGTTACCTAAGCATTCCCAATCGACTTCGCCTTCTTCAAAGCTCAATAATTGATCACGATAGTAGTTGTATTGCTTTTTACGTGCACTAAGTTCGGTTATCAGCTCGGTTATCAGCTCTGCAAATGTATCCAAAATTCGTACAACTTCGGCTTGGATCTCTAGCGACTTTTCTGGCTCTTCTGGGCATGGGATTGGAACAAGTATTTTTGCTAAGTTGTCTTTTGAAACTCTACGAACTTTTGCCCCTGTAATGTACGGCTTTTTCTGTGATTGGAACTCTTCTGTTTGGAAAAAATAAGCTAAATACTTAACGTTTTGCTTATGCCTAAACAACATCATATCGCCAGAGATCGCTGCTTGCTCACCAAGCCAGGCGAGTGGTTTCACAACATCCTCATCATTTTCAGAAGTTGTTGCTAATAACAGATCATTCTTTTTCGCGATTTTTAGCTTGTTTGCCAGTTCGTCAGTCACAAAAGTAAAGGTCTTTTCAGCTGATAAGCCATATTTGGTATAAATTTGACCATAGTGGATAGCAGGGAAACCTGTTTCAACGAAGTCTTTTTTCTGCATCCCATTGCCACGTATTATTTCTCCTATTTGTCCTAGAGGAAGCCATTCAACTTCCACACCATCAAGAAGGTTTACCATATAGCTCAACATGCTCATGCCTTACTCTCCGCATCTTCAATCTTAGCTATAATGGTTTCGATATCAGTCCGTAATCTATCAATACGGGCAACTGTCGTAGCAATTTCATTGTTGAGCTGAGTGATTTCAATTTTTTCGCTAGTGTCTTTAGCTTCAACATAAGCATTTACTGAAAGGTTATAGTCATTATCTTTGCTAGATATGACTTCATAAGGAATTGACTGAGCTACGTTCTCGATATCCGCCTTGTTATCAAACATCGCCATAATCTGTTCAATATGTTGATCAGTCAGTAGATTATTGTTAGTGCCTTTCTTGAAAAAGTCTTCACCACTTGCATCTATAAACTGGATGTTCGTATCCGTCTTGCTTTTAGATAGGACCATGATGTTTACCGCAATGCTTGTACCAAAGAACAGATTGGGAGCAAGTGAAATTACAGTTTCTACGTAGTTGTTATCGACTAGGTACTGACGGATTTTCTTTTCTGCACCACCACGGTAGAAAATACCTGGGAAGCAAACAATCGCCGCACGACCTTTGCTTGATAGGTAGTTGAGCGCATGTAGTACAAAAGCAAAGTCAGCTTTGGATTTCGGAGCCAGTACACCAGCAGGTGCAAAGCGATCATCATTAATCAGTGTTGGATCATCGCTACCAATCCATTTAACTGAGTAAGGAGGATTAGAAACGATGGCATCAAAGGGCTTGTCATCAATAAAGTGCGGTTCGGTCAGCGTGTTGCCTAAATGCATATTGAACTTGTCGTAGTTGATGTTGTGCAAAAACATGTTCATACGCGCAAGGTTAAAAGTTGTGTGGTTGATTTCTTGACCGAAAAAACCTTCTTCGATGATATGGTTATCAAAGTGCTTTTTTGCTTGCAGTAGCAAAGAGCCTGAGCCCGCCGCTGGATCATAAATCTTATTAACATTGGTTTGTTTATGCATTGCTAACTGAGCGATAAGTTTAGATACATTTTGTGGGGTAAAGAACTCACCGCCCGATTTTCCTGCATTAGCAGCGTAGTTCGAGATCAAAAACTCGTAAGCATCACCAAATAGGTCGTTTTCATTTTCTTCAAATTGATGAATGTTGAGTCCTGCAACACCTTTGAGTACTGCTGCAAGACGACTGTTTTTGTCTTTTACGGTGTTACCTAAACGGTTGCTGGTGGTGTCAAAGTCAGCAAACAACCCTTTGATATCTTCTTCTGATGGATAACCGTGAGCGGAACTTTCAATTGCTTTGAAGATGTTCGCTAAGTCAGTATTTAAGTTATCATTCTTACTAGCTTTAGCTGCGACGTTCACGAACAGTTGGCTTGGGTAGATAAAGTACCCTTTAGTTTTTACAGCGTCATCGATGATCTCATCTGTGATGATATCGTCACCCAAGTTAGCGTAATTTACGCTATCGTCACCACCTTCAATATAGTTGGCAAAGTTTTCACTGATAAAGCGGTAAAAAAGAGTACCTAACACATACTGTTTAAAATCCCAGCCGTCTACCGAACCACGTACATCGTTAGCTATTTGCCAGATTTGGCGCTGTAGAGCCGCTCGTTGTTGGGCGCTTGTCATAGTGATTTTCCTGCTTAAATTTGTTCTGTATGGCAACTTGCCAATAATGGCTGGCATTATAACTAGCAATGCAAAACTAAGCTAACTCCTCGTTGTTATAGTGTAGAGCTTCTTTTAAGTCGCTATCATGGTTTGGTTTTAATGTCTAGTTCAATCTTTGTCGGTAACGTTGAGCTATTTTGTGTTTTGTCATCCTCATAGTATGCGTGTCATCCAATCTCGGATGTACTTTATGAGGATACTTTTATGACTATGAACACAGCACTCACCATTATCTCAAGCCAACAAACTTCACCACTCGCTGATTTTCAAGCTTTCATTGGGGCTTTAGAGCCTGCTGACAACACTGACTTCGAGTTGGGGCAAGAACTAAGTGGCGTGTTAATGGGTGCGAATGATGATTTGTACCTTCCTTTACACAATAAAAATAATGAACTTACGGGCGTTAAAGTTCTACGGGGTGAAAGTGCGCCGAGTGTTATAGGAACAGGAGTTTCAGAAGTTGGTTATTATCTTTTAGACGGTCAGCAAGCTAATGTGCTCTTGCTGACAGAGTGTGCTGAGCTTGCCACTTTACTTCATCGAGAAACAGATTATTCAGTTGTTCTTCTGGGAACATTTGACGATCTCGGTAACGTATCTAAGCAGGTTGCACCTTTTCAAAGTAATAATGTTTCACTTTATTGCTGGAGAGGTGAGTCAGATGCTCAGGAGCTTTTAGTTAGTCATGGGGTTCAAGGAGTAGATTGTACCGTCGATCAGGATATGACATCTCGAATCGGTGAAGCTGTGAAAAAAGCGAAGCTTCGTATACCGAAAGATTTTGCTTTAAAAGAGGACGGAGTGTATCAGCAATACCAAGGGAAAGACGGGGTATTGCATGAAACATGGCTTTGCTCTCCTTTGGTAGTTTCGGCATTAACGCGCGACGTAAATAACACGGGATGGGGGCGATACGTAGAGCTGCTTGATAGTGATGGTGTAACGCATCAATTCGCTATGCCTATGGAGCAGCTTACTAATACAAGCTTCATTAAATCACTAGTTCATAGAGGGCTAGTTTATGAATACGGTGCTGAAAAGCAGATTAATCGCTACTTATCACAAGCAAAGCCTATTCAACGCGCTCGTTCTGTTTCAAAAACGGGTTGGTATGACGATGTTTTCGTCTTTCCAGCGAAAGTCATTGGTGAAACGCATGAAAAAGTGGTTTACCAAAGTTCGACAAACCTTACTTATAGTTACGATCAACGTGGCACTCTGAGGGAGTGGCAAGACAACGTATCAGCTCTTTGTGTCGGTAACTCGCGTTTAACTTTTGGCGTATCAACCGCGTTCGCAACCATGTTGTTGAAGCTTGTTGATGGGGAATGCGGCGGCTTTCATTTCCGCAGTGGGAGTAGCCGAGGTAAGACAACCATCTTAACAATGGCGAAAAGTGTCTTTGGTAACCCTGAGTCGTTACCGCGTTGGCGTGCAACTGTAGATGGTTTGGAGGGATTAGCGGCGAGCCACAACCACACACTACTTTGTCTAGATGAATTCGGCCAATTAGCAGAGGTTAGCCCAAAGAGTGCCGGAGAAGCCATCTACATGCTTGGTAACGGTGAGGGTAAGCAACGCAGTAAGAGCAATGGGGCAATGATGGGCCGTTCGTCTTGGCAGTTGTTGTATTTATCAGCGGGTGAGGTATCACTGAAATCAGTGATGGAAGGAGCTGGTTTAAAAGTGAGGGGAGGTCAAGAAGTTCGTTTTATTGATTTGCCTGCGGATGCAGGAGCTAACCTAGGGGCATTTAATACAGTCCAAGACTATGCGGACGGTAACCAGTTTGCTCTAGCGATTAAAGAGGGTTCTTTAAAGTACTACGGAACCGCAGCAACCGCATTTTTAGAGTCAGTTGCAAATGACTACAGTAGCTGTAAGCAGAATATGCTAAGTAAAATGGCTGAGTTTATCGAAAGCTTGGAGTTAGCAGAATCTGACCCTCAGGTTCACCGAGTCGCTCAACGTTTTGCTCAAGTCGCGGCAGCGGGTGAGATTGCCACCGATTTTGGGGTAACGGGTTGGGAAGCTGGAGAGTCATTTAAAGCAGCTGCGGTATGTTTTGAAGCTTGGATTGAGTCTCGTGGTGGTCACGGCTCTCAGGAAGGGAAACAGATTCTAGAGCAAGTGAGCAATAAACTTCTATCGTGGGGGCTTCTGCGCTTGAATACGCCAGAGCAAGCAGCCGCTCGAAATGGGGAGGTATGGGGAATGCAAGATGACAACTTCTACTACATTTACCCGAAAGCCTTTAAAGACACGTTATGTGAGGGGTTGGATAGTAAATCGGCGGAAAATGTGCTTATCGAAACAGGGGTACTAGTACCAAGCAAATCACGAGCGACTAATCAGAAGAAAATTGATGGAAAGAATGTTCGAGTTTATAAGTTGGATAAGAAAATTTTGGAGTACGCAACCATTGAACCCCTAGCTAATGAGAATGTTGAACCTGAACAAGAGTAACTGTAATCTGGGCTGCCTTTAGGTGGCCCTTTTTTGGAGAAGTTGTGAATCAAGAACAATTAGATGATGAAGTGGTACGGCAGTTTACTATCTTAACTCAGCTAATAGAGCACCAAGGTGATGCTTTATCTGATGATTTTTGGCATGTCAGTCGTCAGAAGCTCTTAGATAGTCAACACAAGGATCATATTAGTAGACTGTATAAATCTCTTCTACAGCTTGGGTTGGATGCGAAAAAATGCCACCTGAAGCTTCCCGATACGCTTGCCTATTTTTTGATTGAACAGCTTGAGGTGTTGATTGTGGGGGAAGAAGAAGCAACATTGCTCAAGCAAGTTATGAAGCACGATACTGAACAGGATTCCATTTCAGAGAGTAGGAAATACACTGATATCATCATGCAGATAATTTGGGGTCACATGAAAGCTCAAATGGGAGAAACGCTGGAAGTCGAAGGAAGCTTGGATGCTTTTCTAAGTGGTAATGGGATGGCAAAGTATCGTATAGAGCCTGTCGATTATGGTTATTTACTTGGTTTGAAGAAGAAAAAGCTCACAGTTTCGGATGCAAAGATATTTTATGAGCTGTATTTGAATCAATCGTCGTCCAATGTAGGCAAGCTTTTTACGAAGTATAACCTGTCTGGTGCGATTAAAGGCTATAAAGCTTGATAGTAAGAGAAGTAACCAAGAAGCAATACGCATTATTTGGGGCGTGGTTACCTTGATAATTCAATAATTTCAGTTTGTTAGCCAATGTAGCCAGAGTAACCAGTGGACTTTGGCGTATGATTATGTTGGATATCAATCAATGTTTTGGTTATCGAAGGAGTGGTCGGTTACTTGGGGTATTTGAGTTACTCATGAATAGAACGCTTTATTATCAATGAATTAGCTATTAAAAGACAAGTAACCAACTATCTCAATAGCAGGTTACTTTGGTGACTTAAGAAGGAGTAACCTAATCAATAGGAAGATAACCATTAAAGTTACTCTAGTTTGTTAAAAGGTAACGTTTAGTATCTCGGTTTCCTTTTTATATAAACGTTACCTTTTTGCTTTCCTTAGACGCTGTATTCGGTTAGCTCTATCTGCACGCTTTCTGATTGCTCTGCTAACCATGATTCGTACAGTGGGGTCACAGCTCTTTTCGTCATTGATGCGAGTCCCTTTAACCCGTTCTCTATGGTCTCGGCAAAGTCGTTTAGGCGCTCCATGCTGCTTCGCCACTTGGCAAGCTTGGTACGTTCCCCACCAGTTAGAGGTTCATCACCGGATTGGCGACGACCGGCAGGGCGATTGGCAAATTCAGCAGCCACCTGTTCATCGGTCAGGTAACTCACTTTTTCTTCTAGTGCTTCACGTTCTCCCCATTCAGCGTCCACACGATCCAAAAAGTAATCAATGCTGGCCTTGTCTGGAAAGATGAGCGTACCAATTCGTTCTCCTTCTGGGCTACGTAGGAAGCAGCGAAAGGCATTCTGCATATGAACATTGTGTTCACGCCAGCGCGTTATTTCCGCTGTACTGATACCTAAGCACTCCATTAGTGCAGCCTCAATAGGAGAGGGCTTTAGGCTGTAGAGCATGACAACGGTATTAAAGCTCATTAGGTCATTACGACCATGGGTCATTGGATTACAATCATCTATCATGTAGCCAGCACCTCTAAGGTACTCCACAGCATCACCACTTTCACGGCTGGAGTTATTGAGCAGCCACAAAGAGTTGGATAGGTCGCATTCATCACTTATTGCCCTGGCAATGTTGTTGGACAGATCGGGTCTAGATTCAATCTTGTGTTTACTAAAGCTCTGTTCAGTAATGCCGATAATTCGCTCGATGCGATGCGAGATGCCTTCAGAATGTCGAGAAGGTAGCCTTTCTATGTTCATCTGCACGCCTTGTGTACGTTCTAATAGGAGCGCGAGAGTACTGTGTTCACAGTCATCGGATAGAAGGCGAATTGATTCAAAGGAGTCAAGCTTCGCGATATCAAACACTTCACACTTATGTACTTTCGGCTCTGCTGAGATTCGGAGTTGTCCACTGTCCATGTCCCCGTCCCAATAGGATATGGTTCGCTCACTTCCTTTTTCCACATATAGGAACTTAGTGTGATTCTCGTTTTGGAGTACTTGGTCGATGAGCGTCCAGTATAATTTTGTTTCCATATTGTGCTTATTGCTTTGGTCTCGACGAAACTGAACTCCTTCTCGACTTAGTTCCCTGAGCTTGATGATGTAATGGGTGGAATAGGTGCGGACGTCAACATGAAAGTAGTTTACGTAGGTACGGAGGTTATCTACGGTCATCTTTTGGTGGTGGATTCGATAAGCGTCTGGTACTTCATCGACTACGAGTTTGGCCTCTAGTCCTTCAAGGTCAAACTTGAGCATACTTAAGCCTTTGTGAGTGATAAAAACCACCCAGTTTTTATCTTCATTTTCATCTGCACGATATTCTTCAATTGCTCGATTGAGCTGTGCGCCAATCCCTTCCTCAGATTCGCTGTCATTGACCCTACGAATGGTTGGCAGCGTTAGAGATTCGGATTCACAGATTTCTCTAATCATAGTTATACGACTATCACGTTGTCCCATGGCTTGTTTGTTGTGCACGGCGTAGATGGTGAGTCCATAACTATTAACAACTCGGAGGCATTCATGGTAAGACTTACCTGTGCCTGGAGGCGCAGAAACGAGCGTCATGCTTCTTTGAGTGTTACCTAAAAGAGGCTCTCTATCTTGTTCAATTCGCTCCACTTCCCGTGTTAAGAAGCGTCTGGTGGCCTCTATGCCTACATCCTGTCTCATGTCGTCGATGTCTTTATGGTCAGGGCAGAAGAGTGTGTCGAGTCCTGATTGCTTAGCGCTGAGTCGACCAGCATCGTCATTGTCACCAATGAGGATGAGTTCTGGATTAGTCTCAGCGATGTGTTTGATGTTTCCTGCGTTTAACCCGATAGCCACTGGTCGCCCTAGTGCCATGTTGGCACTAATCGCATCGGCTAGCCCTTCAACTATAAACTCTGGTTCACCGCCGCCAACGATGGCGAATGCCCCTTTTAGCGCCCCTTCCTCCCTGATGATATTGAACTTATCTTGTGGTTTGCCATTAAGCTCAATCTTGAAAGGAGTAATGACTTGGTATGCGTTTTCGCTTAGTCGATAGATGAGAAGTTCCATGGGTTGGTTTCGTATGAATAGGTCAGTCGTGACAACGCGATACTCGATACGCACATCTTCTGGATTAAGCCCTTTGGCGAGCAGGTAAGGGTGAGGTTTCTTCTCTCCTTCAAAGTAGGCTTTTTCAATGCGCAGGAAGCGCTCTAAGGCTTTCTCTTGTCTAGCTTGTTGTCTGACTAGTCTTTCAGCTCGAATTGATTCTCGTCGCTCTGAGGCGGTTTCGTGGTCATAACCCTCAATCGCATCAAATCCCGACTCATAGTCAGAGAAGCGAAAGTGGCTCTGAATGTCATTCCCTTGAATATCGAAAGCGGTGCTGTGAAGGTTAAAACCGTCAGCGTGGCGATAGACACGAACCACGGGGCGATCGTCAGTGTCATGAAGTTGCTCGTGTTCACCTTCATTGAGTGACTGAACGATATCGAGAATTTCATCGGCTTGCTCAAGAATCCAAGCATCATCGACGGTTTCTTGCAGTGCTTCCAGTAGAGTGGTCATTAATCAGTTCCTTTGATTTAGTAGTAGCCATTCGGTCTAGAATGGCCAAGAGGTGTTTGGAATAAGAAAGGCCCAATCCGTGGGCCTCTTTTGCGATTTGTTCGGTGATATAAGCAGGGAGCTTAAGTGTCATCTCGTGCATTGACGTATTCCTGAAGTAACAGAGTAGCTATTCGTGCCATGGAGCAATGCGAGTACTCAGAAAGGACTAAGAGATGCTTTCGAGTGCGTTTGTTAGGTCTAAGGGTCATCTGGCGTACTTATTCTTGTTGATTGACTGAATGGTGCGTAGAGAGAGTGGCTTCTGGTTCATGAAGTCAACAATGTCTTGGAATGAGTAGCCGCTATGGTAAAGCTCTCGAATCATGCGGTCGCGTCGTAGTTTTGTCATGTAAGGTCTCCGTGTAAGTTAAGGATGCTGTTTTCCAGCGGGCTTACCTTTATTTTACGGAGTACGCAAGAATGACGCAGGGAGGAGAGGTTAAGTCGTTGTATTTATGGAGTTTAGTTGTGCAATTTGAGCGCAGTTTTAACATGCCGTTTATTGTGGAACTATGTCAGCGTTATTGAGCGTATGGTGAGATAGATAAAAAGCGCAGCGGTATGGTGAAGCCTTGTTGGGAGGGGGCTTTTAGATAAAAAATAGATAACAGTAAGTATAGGAAGATAACCATTAAAGTTACTCTAGTTTCTTAAAAAGGTAACGTTTAGTCTCACAGTTTCCTTCTTATATAAACGTTACCTTTTTGTTTGCCATCTAGGCCGAGTAACCCAAGGTTGGTGAGAGGTGCATCCTGATTGGACTTAGTGGTAGTCAACGTAACCAAGGTAACCGGAATGATTGGGAATGATGTTCATCTAACGCTGGATAAAAAATGGGGCTGTATGTCCCCATTTTTGATGTCATTATGTTTGGGCCTGAGGCAATAGGAATCGGCGCTGCTCCCTTTTTACCAAGCTGATTGGAACTCTTAACCTCTGGCTAATGATACCTTCAGGTATATTGCACTTAACGGCTTGTTCGATAAGAGTTCGTTGCTGTTCATCTAGCCGACACTTTGGGTTGTTGGGTCCACTAAAGTGATATTGAGCCACGCCTTGTCCTCGGGTCAAACTGTTTACCTCACTGAGTTTCAGACTATGAACATACAAAGGTTGTGCTTCCCCTAGGATATCCAGCAGGTTCAGGATTTGAAGTAAAGCGACTTTGACCTTATTCCCCGATAGGTCTTCTCCATGGATGTTTAGACGTGATACTGCGCTTGCGCCGCCATCAAGGAACGTTTGATGGATATAGGCTAGCGTGAGAGACCCCGTACCCATGCAAATGTCCGAGAAGTCTTCCAGTCTCGAACTTCCTCCTAACATCCTAGCCATGAGTAGACTGACTGATGGTGGTGTGCGGAAGAACGAAAGGTGACCTGAGCCGCCGCATTCTTCAATTACATGTCCCATGAAATCTTCCCCTGGTGCGGTTTCCCACGCCTCTCTCATCACATTCGATAAATCGGAACTGATTGTTTTAACGATTTCTTTCAGTGGTCTATGAGGCTTATAGAGTCCAGTTTGGTGGTAGCTCCAATCATCAATAAACTCATGGAAGAAGCGTCCGTGACCATAGTAGCGATCACCTTCGTGAATTAAGTTTACAGCGCGTTTAAGTAAATTCGTCATATGACTCTCCAGATATGAAAAAGGCTTCCCGAAGGAAGCCTTGAAGTTAAAGTAAGTCTGCTAATGGGCTGTATTGGTGGTAACAGAATTCAATACAGTCACCCTTATTGAGCCAAGTGACTCTCTGACCTTCTAGGAAGTCATGGTCGTAGTCCATAGTGTCGTCTAAAAACTCATCGAGGATATCGGGGCTCACCCAGACAAAGTTTTCAGCGAACCTCGCTAACTGCCTCAGGTCGTAACGACCATGCTGGTCAATGCGAAGGTTTTCAGCGTAACCTTCTAGTTCGATATAGCGATGCCTTGCTATCGTTGGTTTAGCCTGAATCCACTCTTGTTTAGGTGGCGCTCTGACGGGATTTTTATGAGGGGAGAAATTCGCCCCAGCAGGGACGACTTCGTCAATGATTTGGAAAAGGGACCAGATTTCTTGAAGCCAAGAAATCATCTTTTTGAGTAGGTTTCGAAACATGAATAACCTCGTAATAGTATTGAGTACTCATGTTTCTTATAACGATAATCGTTGGGTTTATTGGCTTGCAGTCATCGTTTGCTAAGAGGTTAAAAATTAGCTAAACCAGTCTTTTAGTTTATCTTTAGCCTTTGCTTTAACATTATCATCAATACATGCTGCGACAGCAATCAGGGCTGCACCAATCACGCCCATATCGTCGCTGTAACCTAAGATAGGTGTTAAGTCAGGGATAGCATCAATTGGTGAAATAAGGTAAGCCAGAGCCCCATAAATGATTGTTTTATGTTTTGCTGAGCATTGCTCTGACTCAAGTGCGTAGTAGAGTTGTAGCACTTTCTCCATTAACTCCTCACCAATGCTCTTTGCGTATTTCTTACATTTGTCCCAAAAGTTGGATTCGGAATAATCTTCGATTTGAATATGGTCGGACATTGTATTTCCTTTTAAATCATGGATAGGCTAAAAAGAAGCTTGAAAGCTTCTTTGAGTTTGCAATTAGGGAGTAGGGAACTATCTGGTCTGTCTATATTGGATAGCGCCATTCTTAAAGTTGTATTCGATGTACAACTCAACCTCGATAAAACCGTAATGAACATGAGGCTTGGTAAATAAAGTTTGACACTGAACAGAACCTCCGTACCCACTTGAAGCATTTTTGACCCATTTGTAATCAAGTCCCTTCTCGTTAGCTATGTATTTTGATACTTCTTCACAATGTTCTAAGCCTGTTTTGTCTGCTTGAGCGTTGAACGATAGTAGTATTAATACCGCTATGAATAGGTGTTTCATAGTTATTCTCCTAGAGTTGAATTATTGAGTTAAAGTTCGGAGGTGGATTGAGTTGACTTATATTTATGAGCAATTTATTCCTGATGATTGTCCTTGATGATGCGATAAACACTAGAGCGACTGATATTAAGTCGCTTAGCGATAGCTTGTTTACTGTGCCCTTGTTCTAAAAGTGTTAGGACTTGCTCTCGTTTTTCTTTTGCTGTCGCTCGTCTACCGTTGTAACGGCCTTTGGTTTTCGCAATGGCAATCCCTTCTGCTTGACGCTCTAGAAGTAGACTACGTTCAAATGCAGCCACAGCCCCAATCATGGTTAGCATTAATCGTCCCGTTGAAGATGTTGTATCAATGCCAAGGTTGAGTACTTGTAGTCCAACGTTTTGCTCATCAAGACTTTCGACGATTTCAAGCAAATGTCGGGTATTGCGCGCTAAGCGGCAGAGTTTGGTTACTTTTACGGTGTCCCCAGAGCGGATGGTAAGAAGTAATTCCTCCAGAGCAGGACGATTCTTATCTGCTCCTGAACGTTTCTCTTGGAAAATACGATCGCAATCAGAGAGAGCAGCAAGTTGTGCGTCTAAGTTTTGCCCTGTTGTGCTGACACGGGCATAGCCATAAACAGCCATAAGACCTCCGACTAATTATTCATGTGTCAAAAGGTGTAATTTCTGACACAGTGGGTAAAATCCGTGAACTGGATGTGAGAGTGGTGGTATTTGTAGTGAAGTAAGGTGTGTCAATAGGGTACAAGCTATTGATACTTGATAACTATTGAATTGGAATGCGTGTTGATTCGTTTTCAGGTGCTCCTGTGTTAGTGGATATCACCTGACTTATAACAATGAAGGGTTTGATTGTTGAGGTATTGACGAACTGGGTAGATTTAGTCGTTTTCAGAGTGGTGTTTGTACTTGAAAATGGTAAATATAATTTTATGTACGGAAGGGTCTAAAATGTCTCGCAATTTGGGATACCAAACATAGTGATAGTCATTACTCTTCCTTTGGGTATTTTATTTCATTGTTATGACTTGAATCCTATCAGGAAGCGGCAACTCAGACAAAATAGAGTGAGTAATATTTCATAGAGTAAAAAAAAACCGCAACAAAGTGTCACTATTAGAGAGTTATTGATCAACCTCAACATGTTGTCAGCGAAAAAGGAAATAATTGAACAGCACATATATAGGAGGTGTCAATGGAGTTGAGTCCTGTTTTTGCAAGGCGGCTATATTTAGCATTGTTAGTGGAAAGCCTTGAACGGCCAAATGTGCCAAAACTCATCGAAAAAACGGGGTGGCCTCGTCGTACGATTCAAGATGTACTCAAGGCGTTACCGGGGATCGGTATCGAACTTATGTTTGTTCAAGATGGGCGACGTCATAATGATGGTTATTACCAGTTATCCGATTGGGGGCCATTTGATAGTCAGTGGGTACTAGAACGTAAAGGCGATATAGCGACAAGCCTTGGATTTAGTGCATAAGCCAGCGAAAGCTGGCTTTCTTTTTATCGGTCGTAAGATGTTGGGCTATTCAAGGACAACGATAAGCGGTGCCAATCATAGTCACAGAGGTGGCGAAATCTTGAGGAGAGGTGAACAAAACTTTGTTTGCATTAAGCTCAATAGCTTGCGCTTTTAGTTCATTCATAGCACCTTGAACCAGCACGTCGTTAGGGAAGAATAGGTAGCTGTACCAGTGTCCTTCGCTGCCCGTGACTTCTCCTCGATATTCACATTGAGTCAGATCAGTGACGCCATGATAATCCATTTGTACTTGGCCAGCTTGACTATGAGAGGGATAGGTCGGAGCCGTACACCCGAGTAGCAGGCTCGTCATAACTAAAGTGATGAATTCCTTTTTCATACTTTGATCCTGCTATTTGATCAAATAAATCGCAAAGCTCGCCCAACTCGCGATCAAAAGTAACCACGGCAGTTTATTCACGTGACTTGATGATGACTCAACCTGTGGGGCGACATCGTCTTTTAGGGCTGGAGTGATGGGCTGAGTCCGTTTCTCTTTTTGTTCGCGCTTCTTCGCTTTGTCTGCTTGGCGACTGCGTTCTTTTTGCTGTTTTTTGTAGAGTGCAATGCCTTTTTCGATCCCTTGAGCAATCAATTTAGTCTGCTCTTTGGTTTGAGCTGGCTTTTGAGTCGCTTTGGCTATCTTAAGTGCTTCTTGTTGAGATTCAACAGACGGTGTATTAGTTTTCTTTTTCATACTGAGTTCGATAATTAAAACGGATTAGCGAATAAGATAACGCAAACCTAGTTAAGTATGAATGATTTGCGTTAAAGTGTTGCTTTGAATCAAAATGAAAGTGAGATTTGTGCGCTACTCCATAGAACAATACGATAAGCACGGTTTTTTAAAAGCCCCAATCCTATTATGGCTAGGTTGGTTATTTTTGGCGAAGGCTTTGGTCGTTTTCGTTGTCGCAGGTGCCAGTCGAGCGTCGGGAACTGATATCCTTGAGATCATCTACCCAGATCACCAAATGTTTTATATCGGGATTGCTTTGAGTATCCCTAGTGTGTTGCTGATGTGGCTATTTGGACTGCGAACGCCAGAGAGAAAACGTCTCAACAAAGTTGTGTCGTGGGGGGGCTGGGTCACTATAATGACTATCCTGACACAAGGTTCCCATACGATTTATTTAATCTATTTGGATAACGGATGGTTCCGTTGGTCCAATGGCATCACTTTATTGCTGCTTTTATGGTTCGTACTTTACCTTACCAACAGCCGTGCCGCTAGGGATTGCTTTAAAGTGGTTGAGCTCGAAGACTGATTCTCATCAAAACATTTATTCCATCCCCAATTATACTTAGAAGCTAAAAATGAAAGGATTAATCTATGCTTAACATCCCAAATGAGCAGCCTAAAATTCAAAGCGCTATCTTGCCAGAATGTGGGCCTTTCGCTCTTTATGTTCAATTGAAAGTTAACGCTAACGCTGCCAATGTATTAGCAGAAATTCAAAAGCTTCCGATTCTCGTTGACGAGTTAAATCAAACTCAACCAGATGCGAACTTAACAGCATCGGTTGCGTTCTCAAAAGCTTTTTGGGCTCAGTTCGAGCAAGCAGCGCCCGCGGATTTGATTGACTTCCCAGCACTTGGTGACGGTGATATCACTGCACCGAGTACTTTGTCTGATGTTCTGATCCACTGCCATTCAAACCGACATGATCTGCACTTTTTTATCCTACGTAAATTACTCTCTGACATCGCGGCTGATGTTGAAGTCGTTGATGAAACTTATGGTTACCGCTTCTTAGATTCTCGTGA
Source organism: Vibrio minamisatsumaniensis (assembly GCF_050337445.1). Classification (NCBI taxonomy): domain Bacteria; kingdom Pseudomonadati; phylum Pseudomonadota; class Gammaproteobacteria; order Vibrionales; family Vibrionaceae; genus Vibrio; species Vibrio minamisatsumaniensis. Next base: position 115,924 of record NZ_JAKJSY010000011.1, read on the forward strand.
CATGACAGACTTTGTTGATGGCACTGAAAACCCGAAAGACGCACAACGTGCTGAAGTCGCTATTGTGCCTGAGGGTGAATTCGCTGGTGGTAGTTATGTGATGGTGCAGCGTTTTGTGCACAACCTGCCGGCTTGGAATCGTTTGAATGTATCGGCACAAGAGAAAGTGATTGGTCGAACTAAACCTGATTCAATTGAGTTAGATGATGTTCCTGCAGCGTCTCACGTTGGCCGGGTGGATATCAAAGAACAAGGCAAGGGGCTTAAGATTGTTCGCCACAGCCTACCTTACGGTACGGCTACGGGCGATCACGGCTTATTGTTTATTGCTTACTGTAACGTTCGTCATAACTTCGATGCGATGTTAGAGAGCATGTACGGCGCAACAGATGGCAAAACAGACCAACTGCTTCGCTTTACCAAAGCAGTGACTGGCGCTTACTACTTTGCACCTTCAACTGACATGTTGAGTGCATTAACGATTAAGTAAATTATCTTAAAGACAGTTAACCAAAGGAGCCTCGGGGCTCCTTTTTTATTAAAGCTTTATATGAACAAGTCGATATAAGAGTAATCGTGAGTGTTACTCATCTGCTTGGAAGTGAAGGTCTATGGCTATAACTGTTAATACGAATGTCTCGGCGTTAGTGGCTCAGAGAAATCTCTCTCACGCGAATAACATGCTGACTCAATCTTTGGAGCGTCTAGCTTCAGGGAGCCGTATTAATAGTGCAAAAGACGACGCTGCCGGGTTACAGATCTCAAATCGATTAGAAACACAGATGAGCGGCATTGATGTTGCCGTTCGAAACGCCAACGATGGTATCTCCATTATGCAGACCGCAGAAGGGGCGATGAATGAAAGTACGAATATCATGCAGCGCATGCGAGATTTGTCTCTACAAGCGAGTAATGGTTCGAATAGTTCATCAGAACGAATCGCCATTCAAGAAGAGGTGACTGCCTTAAATGACGAACTGAATCGCATTGCAGAAACCACCTCATTCGGTGGTAAAAAGCTACTCAACGGCAGTTTTGGCCACACCTCGTTTCAAATCGGTGGCAGTTCCGGCGAAGCGGTGCAGATTGGTTTGAAAAGCATGCGTACTGATGGCATCAACATGGGCGGTTTTAGCTATGTCGCCAATGGCATGGCCAGTGACTCATGGGAAGTGAAGCCAAATCAGAGTGATATGACGATGTCGTTTACTGACCGTTTTGGTCAGTCACAAGAGATCACCATTAACGCCAAAGTGGGGGATGATATCGAGGCGTTGGCGACCTATATTAATGGTCAAACGGATCTCGTCTCGGCTTCAGTTAACGATAAAGGTCAGCTTCAGGTTTATATGGCTGGCAAAGAGGCCGCGGGAACGATCGCTTTCTCAGGCGCGTTAGCTGACGAGTTATCCATGTCGGTTGGTTATTACGAGTCAGTGGACGACATCAATGTGACTGATGTGGGAGGGGCTCAGCGTGCAGTTTCCATTCTGGATACAGCGATGAAGTATATTGATGGTCATCGCTCTGAGCTAGGCGCAATGCAAAACCGTTTTGATCATGCCATTAATAATCTCGAAAGCGTCCATGAAAACTTGGCGACATCAAACAGTCGAATTAAAGATACTGATTACGCTAAAGAAACCACTCAAATGCTTAAACAACAAATACTGCAGCAAGTGAGTACCACCATTTTGGCTCAAGCAAAGCAAGCCCCAAACCTGGCTTTAACGTTATTGGGTTAATTAACCGCCCCTAATGAATGACAATCTTTGATTGCCAAATGAACTTCTGGCTAATTTAAGCCCCCCTGCAGGCTCGTCGACAACTTTAGTGTTTATCTCATCTTTTTCTGAGAACTTTACCTCCAATCACGCTTTTTTCTCCTTTAACGATATTTCGTTCATTTTGTTGTTTTTTTCCTAAAGGTTTTCGCTTTCGCGCCGTTATTAAAAGTAACTTTGAGAGAACTACTTGGTTTTCCGAGACGTCGGAAACCGTTATACCGGAAAATCAATTGGAGAAATCACCATGGCAGTGAATGTAAATACCAACGTTTCAGCGATGACAGCGCAACGTTACCTAAACAGCGCAAACAACGCACAACAAACATCAATGGAACGCTTATCTTCAGGTTCTAAAATCAACAGCGCGAAAGATGACGCTGCGGGTCTACAAATCTCTAACCGTTTGAATGTTCAGAGCCGCGGTCTTGATGTTGCGGTACGTAACGCRAATGATGGTATCTCTATTGCACAAACCGCGGAAGGTGCAATGAACGAGACAACCAACATCCTGCAACGCATGCGTGATTTGTCTCTACAATCTTCAAATGGCTCGAACTCAAAATCTGAGCGTGTTGCGATTCAAGAAGAAGTCACAGCACTGAACGACGAACTTAACCGTATCGCAGAAACGACGTCTTTCGGCGGTAACAAGCTACTTAACGGTACTGCCGGTACTCGCTCATTCCAAATCGGCGCAGATAGCGGTGAAGCGGTTATGCTTGAACTRAAAGGCATGCGTTCTGATAACGCACAAATGGGTGGTAAGAGCTACCAAACTGAGAACGMGAAAGACAAAAACTGGAACGTTCAAGCTGGCTCTAACGATCTGAAAATGTCTTTCACTGATAACTTTGGTCAAGCACAAGAAATCGATATCAACGCAAAAGCGGGTGACGATATTGAAGAGCTTGCGACGTACATCAACGGTCAACAAGACTCAATCAAAGCGTCTGTCACTGAAGATGGCAAGTTACAATTGTTTGGCGGCAGYAAYAAAGTGACTGGCGATGTCTCTTTCTCTGGCGGTCTAGCGGGTGAGCTAGGCATGCAACCGGGCAAAGATGTCACCGTTGATTCGATTGACGTAACGACGGTTGGCGGCGCACAAGAGTCTGTAGCGATTATTGATACGGCCCTGAAATATGTAGATAGTACCCGTGCTGAACTGGGTGCTTTCCAAAACCGTTTCGAGCACGCTATCAGTAATTTAGATAACATTAACGAGAACGTTAACGCATCTAAGAGCCGCATTAAAGATACCGATTTCGCGAAAGAAACGACTCAGATGACGAAGTCTCAGATCCTTTCTCAAGCTTCAAGTTCGATTCTTGCTCAAGCGAAACAAGCACCGAGCGCAGCCCTTAGCCTACTCGGTTAATCGATTGAAAAGCCGCGTTGACTATAAGCGTTGTTGATCACAAGCGTTAACGCTAGGCTTCCACAAATTAGCTCGTGGTGAGAGATGAGCGCTAAACAGACCCAGCTTCGGCTGGGTTTTTTATTGCCCGCTATTTGGCGGGGGTGTATTTAGAAAAGTGCAATGTTGGTAAGCATAAGCATAAGCATAAGCATAAGCATCCGCAAAAGCGAGATTCCCTATCACGTTCGTTCCTCACTGTAGGGAATGGCGGGTTAATCATAAGTAGGTAAGTGTAGATGCCGTCATTCCAGAAGCGAGTAGAACGAGGTATCAGGAACCTGCTTTATGAGATATCAAAGTCCCGGATCTTGTCGAAAGTAACACTGTGTGGTTAACGTGTGGGAGCTGCGCCTAGGATCGCGTTTAACGTGGTTTAATAACAACGTAGGGTTATGTTAGTAATTAATAATTGGGTATTACTGTGGCTTATTGAGGGATTATTTACAGCAAGGTAAGGAGTAGTAATCAGAACGGTTGTTTAAGGAACTCGAGCAATATAGCAGGCACAAAAAAACGCCACCCTCAGGTAGCGTTTTAAATAAAGCCGTTAAGTAATCGAGATTACTTAGTGACTTTAAGAACTGGAGTTTCGCCAACAGTTACAGAACCAGAAAGCTTGTTCAGCTCCTTGATTTCGTCCATGTTAGAGATAACAACTGGAGTCAGCGTTGATTTCGCTTTCTCTTCTAGAAGTGCTAGATCGAAAGTGATGATAGTGTCACCAGCTTTAACTGATTGGCCTTCTTCAGCTACACGAGTGAAGCCTTCGCCTTTTAGTTCAACAGTATCGATACCGAAGTGAACGAAAAGCTCAACACCGTCGTCAGACTCGATAGAGAATGCGTGGTTAGTTTCGAAAATCTTACCGATAGTACCGTTAACTGGAGCTACCATTTTGTCACCAGCTGGTTTGATCGCGATGCCGTCACCAACGATTTTTTCAGCGAAAACCACATCTGGCACATCTTCGATATTTACGATTTCACCAGAAAGAGGTGCGATGATTTCGATTGCACCTGCATCAGCGCTGTCATCAGATACAAGCTTTTTCAGTTTGTCAAACAGACCCATTGTGTCATGCTCCTAACGTTTAGTTTTATTCTGTAGAATATACTATACCAATCTAATCAATTAGACGACTATTTTTAGCCGTCTAACTTTATTCAGTATTTGGCGATTACTGAGTTTTCTCAGCGATGAACTTTTCTACGCAAGCTTCAATTTCTGCCGCTGTAGGCAGAGATAGTGCTTCGTCAGCCATAGCTTTAACTTCAGCGAAGTTAGAGTTACGGATTACTTTCTTAACTTTAGGGATAGAGATACCACTCATAGAGAACTCATCTAGACCCATACCAAGAAGAAGTAGCGTTGCACGTTCATCACCAGCAAGCTCACCACACATACCCGTCCACTTACCTTCAGCATGTGACGCGTCGATCACTTGCTTGATGACTGTAAGCACAGCAGGAGATAGCGGGTTGTATAGGTGAGAAATCATTTCGTTACCACGGTCTACCGCAAGAGTGTATTGCGTTAGGTCGTTAGTACCGATAGAGAAGAAAGAGACTTCTTTCGCTAGGTGGTGTGCGATTGCAGCAGCTGCTGGAGTCTCAACCATTACGCCGATTTCGATTTCTTCATCGAAAGCTAGGCCTTCAGCGCGAAGTTCAACTTTGTACTCTTCGATTGCTTTTTTCAGTTCACGGATCTCTTCAACAGAAATGATCATTGGGAACATGATACGTAGTTTACCGTGTGCAGATGCACGTAGGATGCCACGCAGTTGGTCACGTAGGATTTCACGACGATCCAAGCTGATACGTACTGCACGCCAGCCTAGGAAAGGGTTCATCTCTTGTGGAAGGTCCATGTATGGTAGGTCTTTATCGCCACCGATATCCATAGTACGGATAATCACTGACTCGCCTTCCATTGCTTCGGCTACTTCTTTGTAAGCAACGTATTGCTCTTCTTCAGTAGGAAGCGCATCACGGTCCATAAATAGGAATTCAGTACGGTACAGACCAACGCCTTCACCGCCGTTACGCAGAATACCGTCACAGTCTTTTACTGTACCGATGTTGCCGCAAACTTCGACACGGTGACCGTCTAGAGTTTCAGCGTGTAAATCTTTTAGTTTTGTTAGCTCAGCCGCTTCTGCTTCGAAATCTGCTTTGATTTTCTTAGCTTCTGCTAATTCAGCATCAGAAGGGTTGATGATGATCTTGTTGTTCATCGCATCTAGCACAAGCATGTCGCCATTCTTAACTTGCTTAGTAATATCGTTAGTACCAACGATAGCTGGAAGCTCAAGAGAACGTGCCATGATTGAAGTGTGAGAGGTACGACCGCCGATGTCACAAGCGAAACCAAGAACGTAATCTAGGTTGATTTGTGCCGTTTCAGATGGCGTTAGATCGTAAGCAACTAGGATTACTTCTTCATCGATATCTGCTAGAGAGACAATGTTGATGCCTAGTGCATTTTTAACGAAGCGAGAACCGATATCACGGATATCCGTTGCGCGTTCTTTTAGGTACTCATCATCAAGAGACTCTAGTGCAACCGCTTGCTCTTCGATCACTGTGTGAATCGCGTTGTCTGCGGACATTTTGTCTTTCTTGATGAGTGCTAAAATCTCTTCTTCTAGCTCTTCATCTTCAAGCAGCATGATGTGGCCTTCAAAGATTGCTTCTTTTTCTTCGCCAAAAGTTTCAAGTGCTTTTTGCTTTACAACTTCAAGTTGTTGAGAAGATTTGTTACGAGCGTCAAAAAAACGCTGAACTTCTGATTCAACTTGATCGTCTGAGATAGATTGAGTGTTTAGGACTATTTCATCTTCTTGAAGTAGTAGTGCTTTACCGAAAGCAATACCAGGAGATGCTAGGATGCCTGAAATCATAGCCTTACCTTAGTTGTTCAACTGTAAACGGGAGAATGTGTGACTTTAAGTCGTCGACTAAATGTCGCGCTTATTACTATCTATTTCGAACAAAGCCACTTTGCTTAGCAAAATGGCTTTGAAAGAAGGAGACCGTATTAGTGTAGTTGATCCATAAGAGCAACTAGGTGGTCTACCGCTTGCTGAGCTTGAGGGCCTTCAGCTGAAATAGTAACGTTAGTACCTTTTACAAGGCCTAAAGTTTGTAGTTTGAACAGGCTTTTTGCGCTTGCGCTTTTGCCGTTAGAAGTCACTGTAATGTCAGCGTCGAAAGATTTTGCTTCTTTAACGAACTGTGCAGCTGGACGAGTGTGAAGGCCGTTTTCTGCTGTGATTTCTACTTGCTTCTCGTACATTTTATATACCCCAATTAATTTGTTTTTGTAAGTTTGTAACCAGATTAGCTTAACTGCTTTAGCTCAATTGCGCTAGAGGCTAGTACACTACGTTCGTGTTAGAACTTAGACTGGTTATAAATTTTTATCCAGCCATGGTCATCTTTATGCTGAGTACTCATGACTTTCTGAATTTGTTTATTGCTTCTTTTATTTTGAAGCGAAAAATAAAGCAGCCCCGATATTACCAAAGGTGAGGCAGGGATCAACAAAAAAGCCCCTAAACGGGGCTTTTTTGGACGAAAAATTGATTTGACCACATATTACTGTTGGTTCTCTTTTTCCGTAAAGATGCCTGCAAATAGGGCGGTACTTAGGTAGCGCTCACCAGAACTTGGTAGTAAGGTTACGATGGTTTTTCCTTTAAATTCAGGGAGTTCTGCAATTCGGTTGGCCGCGACGACCGCCGCTCCCGATGATATGCCGGCTAAGATACCTTCTTCTTTCATTAGGCGCTGTGCCATCTCAATCGCTTCCTCAGAAGTTACTGGCTCGACTCGGTCAATAATATTTAAATCTAAGTTTTCAGGGATAAAACCGGCACCAATACCTTGAATTTTGTGTGGGGCGGGTTTGATTTCTTCCCCAGCAAGCGCTTGTGCAATCACAGGAGACTCCGCCGGTTCAACGGCTACAGAAGTGATCGCCTTACCTTTTTCGCCTTTGATATAACGACTGGTACCTGTGATAGTACCACCGGTACCAACACCTGCAACGAATACATCGATTTCACCGTCTGTGGCTTCCCAAATCTCAGGGCCAGTTGTCTGCTCATGAATTTGTGGGTTGGCTGGGTTGTTAAACTGTTGTAGTAGTAGGTACTTGTCTGGGTCTGAAGCGACAATCTCTTCTGCTTTAGCAATCGCGCCGTTCATGCCTTTTGGTGCTTCAGTGAGCACTAGGTTTGCACCAAGGGCTTTAAGCAGTTTACGACGTTCTAGGCTCATTGATTCAGGCATCGTTAGTGTGAGTTTGTAACCGCGCGCGGCTGCTACGAATGCAAGAGCAACCCCAGTGTTACCACTGGTCGGTTCAACAAGCTCGATCCCTGGCTTAAGCGTACCTGCTTTTTCTGCTTCCCAGATCATGTTTGAACCGATACGACACTTAACGCTAAAGCTTGGGTTACGAGCTTCTATCTTAGCTAGGACGTTACCTTTACTTACTTTGTTAAGGCGGACTAGAGGTGTGTTGCCAATCGTTAGGGTGTTGTCTTCGTAGATCTTGCTCATGCGATGTTCCTTCATTTAATGACAGAACTAAACGTAATATATCAATCTCTTTACCGTCTAGTCTCTTGCGTTGTTTGTTTAGCTTGAATTTAGAGTAAACAAGTTGAAAAAAAGGTAAAAGGATTAAAAAGTTATATCATATAGATATGTAGCAGCATTCTCGCCTATCTTTATTGAAATCAGAACTTCAAAAAGATAGGCGAAGTTAGCAGGGGCGGAGTGGCAGTTATCGGCGGGAACGCAGAGCTTGGTCTTTAAACTCCGCAACCCACATTGCCGTTGCGCCGCAGACAGCAACCGGCATCACGATCAGGTTTAAAATTGGAATCGTGGTGAACACAGAAACAAGCGCACCAAAGCTGTAGCTCTTGCCTTGTTTTTGTTTCAAACTGTTTCTCATGTCATCAAATTTAATTTTATGGTTATCGAATGGGTAGTCGGCGTACTGAATCGCTAACATCCATGCGGTGAAAATGAACCACAAAAACGGTGCCACGGTTTGCCCTAGTGCTGGAATTAACAAAAGCAGAAATAAACCGATCGCTTTGGGGAGAACGTAGACAAGCTTGCGCCATTCTCTTGCTAATACACGTGGGGTATCTTTGAGAACATCGAGTAAACCATCGTCATTCACTTTTTTACCACTCAGCAACTCTTCGACTTTTTCTGCAAGTAAACCATTGAAAGGTGCTGCAATGAAGTTCGCGAGCGTACTAAAGAAATATGAGAAAGTGGCCAAGACGGTCAACACAAGTAGTGGCCATAAAATATATGACAACCACGACAAGAAGCTTGGCAATGCACCAATCCAACCTTCAATCCATGTGTTTAGGTTGGAGAAGATATAAAACAAGGCACCACCGACGAGTAACACGTTCGCGATAAGCGGCATGAGTACAAACTTACGAATGCTCGGTGACAAAGCGATTTTTATTCCGAAAATAAAATAGCCAAAGCCGGAGCGGGGAACAGATTCAATAGTCATATTTTAATTGGGTCACATGTGAATTTGGTTAAATAGCAAACATGTCTAGTGTACTCGACCGAAATTAAGAAAAAAAGCGTGGTGAAAATCACACCATGAAAGGAACTAATTGTATTAAGTTGTTCTAAAACAGGCGCTACTTTTGGTAGAGTAGTGGGATTGGTCAAATAAATTCAACTTAGCGACAGCGTATCTATAGCGCTAGTTAACTAAGAAAGCTGAGAGCGAAAAATGCAGGAATTGCGATTTGTACTCATTATTGTTGGCGCATTAGCTATCGCCGCATTATTGTTCCATGGTCTTTGGACGAGTAAAAAAGAAGGGAAAGCGAAGTTTGGAGATAAGCCGCTTGGCAAGCTCGACAACGACCGTTTAGACGAAGCTAAAACGGTTCCTAACCGTTCATTCGCTCCTGAAGATGATTTTGAGATAATCAAAAAAGAGCGTAAAGAGCCTGATTTTGCTTTTTCAACATCAGCAACCGACCCGCTGATAGACTCAGATCCGCTCACGGTATCACCAACGAAAGACATTCACGAAGAGGACGTTGTGTTGAATGATCTTCCTTCTTTTAGTGTTGAAGAGCCGATTCAGGCGAAAGAGCCAGAAGAGCCTACTGAGCCAGAAGTACCTAGCTTTGAGTTAACTGACGAACAAAAAGAAAATCACGCAGGTTTTCAAGAGCAATACGGTTCGTTTGATAACAACGTCGATGAAACGGTCGATGTGCAACCAGCGCCAAGCGAACGCTTAACTTCACAAGAGTCGTCGATTGCGAAGGGTACCGCTTCTCAGCAAAGCACGGTAACGACTGAAGAAATCAAGCAAGATGAGCAACTTGACCTAGAGGTGATTGTTCTTAATGTGCATTGTGCCGGCGAGATCCCATTTGTGGGGACTGAACTTTTTCAGAGTATGGAAAACAACGGTTTAACTTATGGTGAGATGTCTATCTATCACTGTTTTGTACAGTCTATTGACGAGCCGAAAGTTATTTTCAGTGTCGCAAACATGATGCAGCCAGGTACTTTAGAGCATACTGACCCTGCGGACTTTACAACGAAAGGTATTTCATTCTTTATGACGTTACCTTGTTATGGGCAAGCGGATCAAAATTTCAATATTATGCTGAGTGCCGCACAGAAAATTGCCGATGATATGGGGGGCAATGTTCTGGATGATGCTCGAAACTTAATGACCCCAAACCGTTTGGCTGACTACCGTAAGCAAATCAGAGACTTTATGGCGACGAATGCTTAGCCGTATTGTTTAGCCTGGTCAATAATCTATATTTATAGAAAAGGGCTCCTAAGGGAGCCCTTTTTGATATTTCAATCACCACAGAGACTGATATGAAAGAATCGATTCAAGTTACCTTAGAGCAGTTAAGAGAAACTCTGCATTATCATGCTGTTCGTTATTACGTAGAAGATAGCCCTGAGATCCCTGATGTCGAGTACGATCGATTAATGCAGCAATTGCTAAAGATTGAAGAAGAGAATCCAGAGTCAGTGACGGTAGATTCGCCGAGCCAGCGTGTTGGTGGTCAGCCTCTCGATGGCTTTACTCAAGTGACCCATGAGATCCCAATGCTGTCTCTGGACAATGCATTCTCTGATGAAGACCTGGATGCATTTAATAAGCGTATGTCTGACAGAGTGCCAACGGCCGATCTCAATACTTTCTGTTGTGAGCCTAAACTGGATGGTTTAGCCGTGAGCCTGCTTTATGTGAATGGTTCCTTAGTGCAGGCAGCAACGCGTGGTGATGGTGCAACTGGCGAAAATATCACAGAAAATGTGCGTACGATAAGCTCTATTCCGTTGAAGCTACAAGGTAAAGGGTGGCCAGAGCGTATTGAAGTACGTGGTGAAGTGTTTATGCCCAAAGCGGGCTTCGATAAACTGAATGAACGGGCGTTGAAGAAAGGCGAGAAGGTTTTCGTTAACCCACGCAATGCTGCAGCAGGAAGCCTGCGTCAGCTTGATTCGCGTATTACCGCTAAACGTCCGCTAGCTTTCTATGCATACAGTGTCGGTGTTGTACAAGGCGCTGAGCTGTCAAATAGTCACTACCACCGTTTCTTACAGCTAAAAGGGTGGGGGTTGCCTATGTGCCCTGAGACCAAACAACTCACTTCGCTTGATGATGTGAAAGCCTATTACCAAGACATTATGACTCGTCGTGATGCTTTGGCCTATGAGATAGATGGTGTGGTGATTAAAGTCGATGATATCACCGCACAAGAAACCCTAGGTTTTGTTGCTAGAGCGCCGCGCTGGGCAATTGCTTATAAGTTTCCTGCTCAAGAAGAGATTACGTTACTTAATGACGTAGAGTTTCAGGTTGGCCGTACTGGTGCGATAGGTGTCACCTTAGTAAGTAATGTTTCAAATAGGTAGCCTTAGCTTTACTTACTAAGTTGATCCATTTCTAGAAGTTAGCTTGCAGATGTTGATTGCTCTGCTTTGTTAAAACAGAACAAAAACCGATTGGTAGTAGATAATGACAGAATTTAAGTTTAACAATAATCAACTCTCCTCAATTCGAGAGCTGGAAGTAGATATTGATTTAAACAAGTTAGAAGTTGCGATTAGTAACGAACGTATTGATGAGCTTAGCGAAGAAGAGTTACTTGCTTTACTTAAGATTGCGAATGCTTTGTATCGGTCAGGTTTTCCTGTGATTGAAGACGTACTTTACGATTCATATAGAGAAGTATTTGCCTCTAAACATCCAAATCATCCATATATTACTTCGGTAGAATCTGAAGTATTAAGCTCAGGAAAAACGGTAGCTTTGCCTCAAAAGATGTTGTCGACAGATAAGGCATATTCAAAGAAGGAAATTGAGAAGTGGTTAGATAGAATCCTAAAAGCTGCTGAAGAGTTAGATATTGATACAAAAGCCATAGAGATTAGAGTTACTCCGAAACTAGATGGTTATGCTGCCTACGATGATGGAGAAAGACTTTATACACGTGGTGATGGTGTAAAAGGTCAGGATGTGTCAAGAGCATTTGGACGTGGCCTAAAAGTGGCTAAAAATGGAGAAAGAGGCTTAGGTGCTGGTGAGATCGTTATCGATAAAGCATATTTTGAGGCGAACTTAAGTCAATTTTTCGAAAACTCGCGAAATATACAAGCTGCCATAATCGCAGAAAAGAATGTGGATGAACGAGTTTTAGAAGCTATTAATGATGGTGCTTGCGTGTTCTACCCTTTTGCTCTAATTGATGATTGGGTAGGTAGTCATATAGATCTGATTGCTGACTTCGAAAACATCATCGATAAGATCTGGAATGCAGTTGGATATGATGTAGATGGTGTGATTTTGGAGGCTACAGATTCCTTGATAAAGGAACATATGGGGGCAACAAGAAAGTTTCATCGCTGGCAAATTGCATTCAAGATTAATGATGAAGCTGCTGAAGTAGAAGTTATTAGTGTTACGCCACAAACTTCAAGAACTGGGAGAGTAACGCCAGTTGCGGAACTAATACCTACCAGAATCAGTGGTGCTACGATTAGTAGAGTCACTGTACATCATTATAATATGGTCAAAACTAATGGAGTTGGCCCTGGTGCAACACTTCAGGTAGTAAGAAGTGGCTTGGTGATTCCTAAAATCGAAAAAGTTATAAAGCCAACAGAACCTCAGATACCTGAATTATGCCCTAGCTGTCAGTCTCATCTTCTTTGGGAGTCTGATAATTTAATATGTCCTAATAAGAGTGATTGTCCTGCACAAACAGAGAATACGCTGGTTCACTTTTTCAAAACACTAGGTAATAACGACGGTTTTGGCCCTAAAAACATCGAGAAATTAGCAAATCTCGGGGTTAAGCATATCCATCAAATGTATGACTTAAAACCGAATCATTTTACTATGTATGGATTTGGGGAGAAGACATCTAAAAACCTATATGATCAGCTACAAGCAAGTCGAAATATTGAAATTGAAGATTGGCGTTTTCTTTCTGCATTTGGTGTAAGCCGTTTAGGCGGAGGAAATTGCGAGAAGCTGCTTAAGCATTACTCATTACAAGCACTCTTTGATGCGACTGTAGATGATCTTGCAAAGCTTGACGGGTTTGCGACAGTTAGTGCAGAAGCTATCGTTGAAGGTTTAGCGAATATTAAAGAAGAGTTCAAAAAAGTGTATGGTCTTGGGTTTAATCTAACTATTACGCCTAAGTTGTCTGAACAACAGGATTCATCTTCGTCGATAGCAGGAGCTATCATTGTTTTTACTGGCACAATGCTACAGGGTAAGCGTGGTGACATGGAAAAGCACGCTAAGTCATTAGGAGCGAAGGTAGCTAAGTCGGTAACTGGCAAAACGACTTACCTCGTTGCAGGTACTAAGGTTGGAGAGACTAAGATCAACAGCGCACGTGATAAAGGAGTCGAAGTACTTTCAGAACAGCAATACTTAGATTTAATCTCTCAATAATAATATTAGGGGGCTCTATCTTCAACGCTAGAGACCCCAATTTATTTCTTATTAAGGTACAGTGACGACTTCAACTACCCTCCCAATTTCACTTCCAAAAGATCCTTTTAAGTCTCTACAATACAAGAGCTAATGCAACCTGCTGATTTGTAAGCGCGTCATAAACCCCACATTCTAATCATCCTCAGTCCGCCATAAGATCAAATCTCCAACTACAAGGAGATTTGAAATGGCAAAACGGCGCACCAACAAAGAATGGCAAACCTTGTTCGAGCAATACCAATCCAGTCATCTATCACAACGGGTCTTCTGTGAGCGTAATGGGTTAAGTCTTTCTACTTTTTATGCCAAGCGCCAGCAGTTACAAACTACGGAGTCAGCCAATATC
>NZ_JAKJSY010000029.1:0-50709 GCF_050337445.1 Vibrio minamisatsumaniensis
ATGTTGAAGATGGGCATTTATCTATCGACAACAACCGAGCAGAGCGCGCAATCAAATCGCTGGTCATTGGCAGAAAAAATTGGTTATTCTCGACGAATCCGCTTGGTGCTGATGCGAGTGCTTTGCTGTATAGCATCATCGAGACGGCGAAAGCGAACGGACTGATACTCTACGATTACATGGTCAAATGTATGAAAGAACTGGTAAAGCCAGAGCCTGATATTAACTCTCTTCTGCCTTGGAACGTCTCACACTGAAATTAAAACGCCCCGTGGGATTATGGGGCGCATACTCCTGTTTCTCAAAATATTTTATTAATAAACCAAGTCGCTAGAAAGCCCGCTAAAATGCACATATCTTTGCTTAGTAGCAAGGGGACTACTGATATTGGTAAGTTCGACCTACCTTTCCCATTAAGGGGTAGTAAGAACCAACAAATAGCGAGCTTAGCTCTAACTCTATCAGATGATGATGCTGTCATTTCATTTTCAAATACCCCATCAAGTGCTGAAGAACGTGCAATTCACGCTTCAACTCTTGCTCCGGATATCGAGGTTAGTGACGATGTGAAAATGTTTATAAGCTTCATCGAGCAAGAAGTTCACCCTGACTATGCACTGAAAAACTGCCTTAAAAAGGGTATTGCCTTCCATTACGGAAACATGCCTTCTTTGTTACGAACTGGGGTCGAAGAGCTTTTCAGAAAAGGGGATATTAAAGTTGTATTCTGTACGAGTACGTTGTTACAAGGTGTAAACCTCCCAGCTAAGCACATTATTATTGAGAACCCCAAGTCTGGCGATAATGGTATGACTCGCGCAGATTTCCTAAACTTAGCAGGTCGTGCAGGCCGTCTTCTTAGCGAATTTCACGGGAATGTATGGTGTGTAAGACCAGAGGATTGGGACAGCCCTTGCTATACAGGAGATAAATTACAAACCATAACTTCATCCATAAGTAATATTTTAGCTGATGGCGGAACAGAACTACAAAAGGCAATACGCGAAGATAAATCTCAAGAAACCAGGGATGAAACAAAGCAAGATGAAGCTGATATAGCGATTGGGAAGATCTACAGTGACTTCCTTATTACCAAAGATTTTTCTTTCATGGAACAATATCGAACGGACTCAAATAGTGATGAGTTAGACAATACTATTGAGATAGTTAAGTCACTAGACGTTGCTCTGCCAGAAGAAATCATACAGAGAAACCAATCCTTAAGACCAGACCAGCTAGATAGGCTATATAAATACCTCTTGGATCAGAAAAATATAGAGGACTACTACCCTATATATCCATATATAGCGGGCTCAAAAGCCAGAGTTGAAAAGATAATCGATACTCTCGAAGCTAGCTTCGAGTGGAAGCTACATGAAAAATTCAAGCCTTGGCTTAGCTATTTATCCTACCAATGGGTTTGGGGGGCTCCAATAGGTCAAATACTCCACGAGAGAATATCTTACCTAGAAAAGGTCAGAGACACTGGCAGTGTTAACCCAACAAGAGAAGTAAGATCTTGTCTAAAAGTTCTTGAGACAGACATACGCTTTAAGATGGTAAAATATTTTTCAGCCTATTTAGAAATCTTAAAGCATATCGCTCTTGAACAAGGGCTACAGTCCGCCGAAGCAATAGAACCTTATCATATATATCTTGAATTTGGTTCATGTAAAAAGAGCGTTCTAAATCTAATGTCAATTGGTTTATCTCGCTTCACTGCTATTCATCTGGATAGGTGTTTAAATTTTAGTGACAACGAAGAGCCCGAAGGGTATTTAGCTGAATTGCAAAGCGTTAATATACATAAGCYCAAAATGCCGACCTTGTGTATAAATGAAGTTGCTAGCTTAATTGCCTAAAAGTTAACTTAACAACTTAAACATACACTAACTTCTTCTTTGGGTTTAAAGAATATAGCTATGTCAAATGCCGATTAGAAACAAAGACAAAAAAGGCCTCGCAATGCGAGGCCTTTGGTTTTTCTATCTATCAGAAGAGATTAGTCGCGAAGTGCTGCGCCGAATTTCTCTGAGATTGAAGCTACGATAGCATCTACTGAACCAGCGATGTCTGCATCTTCAAGCGTGCGCTCTACAGACTGTAGGCTAAGTGCGATAGCTAGGCTCTTCTTACCTTCTTCAACGCCTTGACCAACGTATACGTCGAACAATTTAGCGCCTGTTAGGAATTCGCCACCCGCTGCGATACACGCTTCTACGATGTCGCCAGAAGCAACTGCTTCGTCAACAACAACGGCGATATCACGACGGTTTGCAGGGAACTTAGATACGGCTACGGCTTCTGGAAGCACGCGAGTGTTGATCGCTGCCCATTCGATTTCGAATACGATAGTACGGCCGTTAAGACCAAACTTACGCTCGAGTTCTGGGTGAACAGTACCAATGATACCCACTTCTTTGCCGTTAGCCATAATCATTGCTGACTGACCTGGGTGAAGTGCTGGGTTGCGCTCTTTTGCTTCTGAAGAAAGAGCTTTGAAGCTGTAAGCGATTTCGTTTGCTGAAAGCTCAAGAATTGCTTCTAGATCACCTTTAAGATCGAAGAAATCGACAGTGTTCGTTGCCATGTCCCAGTGCTCTTCACTACGAGCACCAGAGATAACGCCCGCAAGCATCATTTCTTGACGCATGCCATTTTCAGCGGTTGCTTCAGGGATGAAACGTAGGCCAGATTCGAACAGACGAACACGTGGCTGTTGACGCTTCTGGTTGTGAACAACGGTGTTTAGAAGACCTTGGATTAGGCCAAGACGCATTGCTGACATGTCCGCAGAGATTGGGAATGGCAGGATCAGCGGCTCAACACCAGGTACAACCAATTTTTGCTGTTCTGGTTCTACGAAGCTGTATGTGATTGCTTCGTGGTAGCCACGGTCTACAAGAAGGTCACGAACGCGCTTAAGCGGTTGGTTAGCTTCTTTGTGGTCATTCATTTTAAGTGCCGCTTTAGGCGCTTGGTTTGGAATGTTATCGTAACCGTAGATACGACCTACTTCTTCAATTAGGTCTTGCTCGATTGCGATATCAAAACGCCAAGATGGAGACGTTGCCGTCCAACCAGCTTCTGTCGTTTCCGTATCTTCTACAACAGAAACAGTACAACCTAGGCGAGTAAGAATTTCCACTACGTCTGTAGATGGGATTTCGTGACCTAGTAGGCTGTCTAGCTTAGCGCGACGTAGAGCAACTACGTTTGCTTTAGGTAGATCAGCTTCAGATTCGCTGCCGTTTACTGGCGCAACTTCACCACCACAGATTTCAACGAGAAGCTGTGTTGCACGCTCCATTGCTGTTGCTTGAAGTGTTGAATCAACACCACGTTCGAAACGTAGAGAAGAATCAGTGTGAAGGCCGTAAGCACGTGCGCGACCACGGATGTGATCCGGTGCGAAGAATGCTGCTTCAAGAAGTACGTCAGTCGTTTCAGTAGTCACACCTGAATCTTGACCGCCAAAGATACCAGCGATGGCTAGTGCTTTGTTGTGGTCAGCGATAACAAGTGTGTTGCTGTTGAGTTCAGCTTCGTTGCCATCTAGAAGTGTTAGCTTTTCGCCC
The DNA here is from genome assembly GCF_050337445.1 of Vibrio minamisatsumaniensis. Taxonomy (NCBI): domain Bacteria; kingdom Pseudomonadati; phylum Pseudomonadota; class Gammaproteobacteria; order Vibrionales; family Vibrionaceae; genus Vibrio; species Vibrio minamisatsumaniensis. The sequence continues at coordinate 3,579 of NZ_JAKJSY010000029.1, forward strand.
TGCTCTGCTAGACGAACCACGATACCGCCTTCGATCTTAGCGAGATCAAATGCGTGCATTGGTTGGCCTTGCTCTAGCATCACGTAGTTTGTGATGTCTACCACTGGGTCGATTGAACGGATACCACAACGGCGCAGTTTTTCTTGCATCCAGATTGGAGATTCCGCTTTCACGTTTACGTTCTTAACCACACGGCCAAGGTAACGTGGACAAGCATCCGTTGCTTTGATTTCAACAGATACTGTGTCTTCAATGCTTGTTGCAACAGCGTCAACGGTTGGCTCTGTCACGTCTGCACGGTTTAGTACGCCAACTTCACGAGCAAGGCCACGGATGCTGAAGCAGTCTGCGCGGTTTGCTGTTAGGTCTACGTCGATAGTGACGTCGTTAAGCTCAAGAAGCTCACGTACGTCCAACCCTAGCGTTGTGCCTTCTGGTAGCTCAAGGATGCCGTCTGACTCTACGTCGATACCTAGCTCAGAGAAAGAACAAAGCATGCCGTTCGATGGAACGCCACGTAGTTTTGCTTTCTTGATTTTGAAATCACCAGGCAATACTGCGCCAACGGTTGCGACTGCGACAGTTAGGCCAAGACGACAGTTAGATGCACCACATACGATGTCTAACAACTCTTCTTCACCAATGTCGATCTTTGTAACTTGTAGTTTGTCTGCGTCTGGGTGCTGACCGCACTCAACCACTTTACCTACTTTAACGCCGGTGAAAACACCCGCTACAGGTTCTACATCGTCAACTTCCAAACCAGCCATAGTGATTTGGTGAGCTAGCTCTTCGCTGTTAATTGCAGGTTTAACCCACTCGCGTAGCCAAGATTCACTGAATTTCATAGTTTTGACTGCCCCGGATTACTTGAATTGTTTAAGGAAACGAAGATCGTTCTCGAAGAACGCACGAAGGTCATTTACGCCGTAACGAAGCATCGTTAGACGCTCTACACCCATACCGAATGCAAAACCAGAGTATTTCTCAGGGTCGATGCCAACAGCGCGAAGTACGTTAGGGTGAACCATGCCACAGCCTAGAACTTCTAGCCATTTGCCATCTTTACGTTTCACGTCAACTTCAGCTGAAGGCTCTGTGAACGGGAAGAATGAAGGACGGAAACGCACTTCAACTTCTTCTTCAAAGAAGTTACAAAGGAAATCGTTAAGAATGCCTTTAAGTTGTGCGAAGTTTACGTTCTCATCCACTAACATACCTTCCACTTGGTGGAACATTGGCGTGTGAGTTTGATCGTAGTCGTTACGGTAAACACGACCCGGAGCAATGAAGCGGAATGGCGGTTTGCCGTTTTCCATCGTACGGATTTGAACACCAGAAGTGTGCGTACGTAGCATGAGATCAGGGTTGAAGAAGAAAGTATCGTGATCAGTACGAGCTGGGTGATCGTCTGCGATGTTTAGTGCATCAAAGTTGTGGAATGCATCTTCGATCTCAGGGCCAGACTCAGTGTTAAAACCAAGCTCACCAAAGAACTGTTCGATACGCTCAACGGTGCGAGTCACTGGGTGAAGACCACCGTTCTCAATGCGACGACCTGGTAGGCTCACATCGATGGTTTCTTCAGCGAGTTTCGCTTCAAGCTCTGCACGTTGAAGTGCGTCTTTACGAGCTGCGATCGCTTGTTGAACAGCACCTTTCGCTTTGTTGATCTCTTGACCAGCAGTGCGACGCTCTTCAGGTGGAAGTTTACCTAGGCTTTGTAGTTGAAGAGTGAGTTCACCCTTCTTACCTAAATACTGAACTCGCACTTCATCAAGTGCGACTAACGAATCTGCCGTATCAATAGCAGTCGTTGCATTAGCAATGATCTCTTCTAGATGTTGCATCATTTCCTCATCTACCAGTTGGTAGTGTCCGTATCGGATGATTAGTTTTTTTAGATAGCTACACATACTAATCAAACACGCTAACAATGCCAAATTGAATCGTTAAAAGAGACTGTTATTGGCTAAAAACACGGCAATTTTAATGCTAGAAAACCCAAAATCATTCAAATGGGTGATGCCAATAGTCAAAAGACCCAACTGACCTTTAGCCATTAAAGCTAACTTTCTCTGTTTGGCCTCTGGTTACGGCTAATATTTGCCTAACCGACCCCGTTTTCTGTTAAGTTGCTATAAATTCAGTAAGGGGTGACTTACAATAGTGACAACGACTTACCTTTTTTTGAGAACACAACATTGAGCGCCAAATATTCTTATTTAGCCTGGCAAGTGCAGACGTCTAGCCCGGCAGAAAAGCTGGTTTTATTGATGCTTGCAGACGGTGCTGACGAGTTCGGTTACACCAATGTGTGCTTGCAAACAGCAGGTGAACTGTGTGCTCTCTCTACATTTGGTTTAGCAGACTGCTTGAAATGCTTAGTCGACCAAGGTTTACTCGATAAGGTGAAAGTGGATTATCGAGATAAAAAAGAGATTCACGTTTTCAAAATGCTGATTGAACAAAAGCAAGCGGTGGAGCACGTTGAGGCTCAACCGGTCAATAGTATACCGGTCTACTCGACTGCACCTAAGTTTCAACCCGCGCCGCCGGCAATGCAAAATATGCAGCCGCCCTCTCAAGGTCGAGGTTCAACCAACAGTAATACCGTTTCGACGCATGACCTGAACGAAGAAGAGATACCATCATGGGCAGAGCGTGCGTTTAAATTCTCCGGCCTCGCCGGTGACCATAATTTAGTATGGAAGAAATTTGTCCTCTGGTATAAAGCCAAAGCCAATGAATTAATGCCACTATCTAGAATTGAATCCAAGCTACAATACTGGCTAGTTAACGAGAAACAAAATGAAAGACAACACCAGAAAACCTCTCAATATTCAGGAAATGCAGGACAAGCTCAAGGAAATGGGTATCGACAAAAGCTTAGCCCATCTGAACGCTTCAGGCAGCAGCTCATTCAAAAAGGCAAAAAGCCAACCTTCTGAGCCAGATCCAACGGTTGAGTCCAATGCGCCAATACAGAGTGAAGTGATTGCCGCACAAACAACCGAAGTCAGGGTGACAACACCTAACGCGACTGACTCTGGTAAGTCTCAGCAAGTGCCTGTCGTTGATCAAGATCCGGCAGAACTCGAGCTGACAGATTGGTGTATCCATGTGTTCGGTTCTTTCCTGAGCGTGTACGAAACACAATGGGAATACCAATACGGCAGTGAGCCAAGTGGTAAGTTCATTGAGTTTGCCCACTCTGTCGATTCTGATGGCCTCAATCGAGTGCTAATGCACTGTCATGAGCGAATTCAACTCGGTAACAGTTGGCCGCCTCAAATGGGTGAACTTTGGATTCTGAAAGACTCTTTAACTGAAGAAGAGTTATTAGATAGCCGCATTCGTGTATTGTCGCGCACAGCGGTGAACAAAATCGAAAAATGGCTGATTCAAAACAAACTGTATGACTTGAAACGCACAGCAGAGAACAAACTTGATGGGCTATTTAAAAAGTATTACTTGGAAGCGAAACGTTTAGAAGAGAAAGGGATGCTTGAAACTGAATTACCACAATTCTTGCTTGCCGCTAACTCAGTGAAGAACCTAAACGATTTAAAACGTGAAGAGTACGAAAGCCAACACGGTAAAGCGATTAATCCAAGAATTCAGCGTATTCTAAACAGCAAGAAGTAATACTAATGGTGATAAATAACCGGCCATCCTAGCTTGTTAAAAACCTCGATAACTTCGTTAGACTGTTTGATTGTAAAATAACGCCTTATCGAAGCTGCTTGTCGAAAAGAGCGGCCTTGTTCTCAAGCTTTTTTCCTGCGCTATTTCTGAACAATTACTGACTGTGATTTTGGTATAACCGTCCCTCTTTAGATGTTGCCCGAACATCAGAGACAAAAATGCCAGCTATCAAGCTGGCATTTTTTATCAATTCTAACGAACTCTTTAACGACTATCCGATCGTTACTTACGATCGCCTGACTGATTAATTACAGTAGGTGAATAGTGGCATTTAGCGTAAATACGTCTGAGTCGTCATCTTTCATTTTGAATTTTTGGTAGCTAGCACCAACAGAGACAGGGCCAAATACGAAGTATTCTGCGCCGACACCGTACATAATATCAACTTCGTCTTGCTTGAAGCTGTCTGCCTTTAGCTGGTAAGAGTGAAGACCACCCTTCGCGTATATGTGCAGAGGACCGATGTCGATACTTGGCTTAATTGCTGCGTATACGGTGCTTGCATCCATGTTAGTTAGGTTACGATTACCGTATTTGATGTTATCAAAAGAACCAAGATTCCAGTAACCCGCTTCAACACCGATCAATGGAAGAATACCGGTACCTGCATGAATCCCCACCGCCATTTCATTTTCGCCGGCAAATGAGTTTTGACCACCCATAACACCACCGTATATCCATGAATCAGCCATTGCTGTTGAAGATGCACCTAACAGTGCGAGTGCCAATAACGTTTTTTTCATATTCAACCTTTTTATCCTAATAGCCGACCTTGTGTGGTAATAAATTGCCACCAAGTCGCCCGGTATGTAATCACTATTCAATTAATAATTATACTAGCAAGATTTATACCCAAATCATGCCACTACGTCTAGTTTTATTCCCTTAACAAGCATCAATTGCATTTTTAACTCGCTTGTCTGAAACAGGATAAGGTGTACCAAGTTGCTGTGCGAAGAAGCTTACACGAAGCTCTTCTATCATCCAACGCACCTCTTTTACGTTTTCTGGAACCGCAATACCTTTTGGAATTTTATTCAGCAGCTCTTTGTAATCATTCATTACGGACTCAACTTTGATCATGTGCAATCGATCTTTATTTGGGTCAATCGGTAGTTTTTCCATACGACGCTCAATCGCTTTCATATAGCGTAGAATATCTGGCAGGCGTTTCCAACCACATTCCGTGGCAAACCCTTTAAAAATCAAGCCTTCTACTTGAGCTTTGATGTCTGAAAGCGCAAAAGCCATGGAAAGGTCAACTCGCCCTTTTAACTTCTTACTGATATTGAATGCCGTGGTTAATATGGTTTCAACCTGTTGAGCTATTTCAACAACCGTATCACCCAACTCTGCACGTACATGCTCTTTCAATGCTTCAAACTGCTCAGGTTCCCAAACTAAACCGCCCTTCTCTTCGATCAGCTTATCAATACCACAAGCGATACAGTCATCGATAAGATCGAGAACCTTGCCATATGGGTTGAAGTACAAGCCAAGCTTGGATTTGTTCGGCAAATTCGAGTGCAAGTATTTGATTGGCGACGGCACGTTCAACAAGATTAAACGACGCTGACCCGATTTCATCGCAGAGATCTGCTCTTGCTCGGTTTCGAACAGTTTGATCTCTACGCTGTCTTTGGTATCCACCAGCGCTGGGAAAGCTTTAACATCGTAGCCACCACGCTTCTGCTGGTAGACTTTGGGTAATTCGCCAAAACTCCACGTATGCAGGTTCTGCTGTTCAATATCATCGTCAGCAACCTTAGAAAGCGTTTCTTGAACCTTGTCTTTTAGGCTCTCTTTCAGCTCATAGAGGTCTTTCTGTTCCTTGAGCTTACGCTTGCGATGATCCACAGCACGGAATGTTACCTTTAAGTGCTCTGGTATCTGGTCTAACTTCCAATCATCACGCACCACTTCAACACCCGTCATGCGGCGTAGCTCTTTTTCAAGAGAGTCCAATAGCGGCGTTTCTAACGGAGTGACGCGAGCTAAAAACGCATCAGCGTAGTTCGGCGCAGGAACAAAGTTACGACGCAGTGTTTTCGGCAGCGACTTAATTAGGCTAATCACCAGTTCCTGACGAAGGCCCGGGATCTGCCAATCAAACCCGTTTTGATCAATCTGATTCAAGATAGGCAGCGGAATGTGTACCGTGACACCATCGTTGTCGTCGCCCGGTTCAAATTGGTAACTCAGCTTGAGCTTGATACCATTTTGATGCCAGAAGTTCGGGTAATCCAGATCGGTAACGTGGCTGGCATCGCCTCGGAACAGCATCGATTTTTCAAAGTTAAGCAGCTCAGGGGTTTTCTGACTGGTCTTCTTCCACCAAGTATCAAAGTGACGGCCAGAAACCGCCTCTTCGCCCACACGCTGGTCATAGAAATCGAACAGTTCATCATCATCAATCAAGATGTCACGACGACGCGATTTATGCTCTAACTCTTCGACTTCTTGCAGCAGCTTACGGTTCTGCTTGAAGAAAGCGTGTTTGGTTTCCCACTCACCTTCAACAAGCGCGCTGCGTACAAACAACTCACGGCTGACGGTGGCATCAATCGCGCCGTGGTTCACAAGGCGTTTAGGTACGATTGGGATCCCGTAAAGCATCACTTTTTCGTGCGCCATGACCGCCGCTTGTTTCTTCGACCAATGCGGTTCGCTGTAGCTGCGCTTAATCAGGTGTTTCGCTAGCGGTTCAATCCATTCAGGTTGAATTTTAGCAATTACACGGCCCCACAGTTTTGAGGTTTCCACCAGCTCAGCAGACATGATCCACTTAGGCTGTTTCTTAAATAGGCCAGACGCAGGGAAGATATGGAAGCGCGCATTACGTGCACCCTGATATTCATTCTTCTCTTGGTCTTTCATACCGATGTGCGACAACAGGCCTGATAACAGGGACATGTGAATGCCATCGTAGCTGCCCGGTTCTGTATTCAGCTTAGTATCGAGTTCACGCATTGCTTGGTGAATTTGGAAGTACACATCTTGCCATTCACGGATACGTAAATAGTTGAGGTAATCTTGCTTACACTGTTTGCGGAACTGGTTACTCGACAACGCTTTTTGTTGCTGCTTAACGTAATCCCACAAATTAACAAACGTGATGAAGTCAGATTCTTTATCGAAGAAACGCTTGTGCTTGTCATCAGATGATTGTTGCTTATCTGATGGACGCTCTCGTGGATCTTGAATCGACAACGCCGACGCAATCACCATCACTTCGTGTAGGCATCGGTTACGTGGCGCTTCAATCACCATACGTGCTAAACGTGGATCAATCGGCAGCTTCGCCAGCTTACGACCAATCGCAGTTAGCTTCTTCTTATCATCGCCATGGTTGTTGTTTTTGTTCGCTGACGGTTCAACTGTCGCGATCGCACCCAACTCTTCAAGCAATCTGACACCATCTTGAATGTTGCGCTTATCGGGCGCTTCAACAAATGGGAACGCTTGAATGTCGCCTAGGCCTAGCGCTGTCATCTGCAAGATTACCGATGCTAGGTTAGTACGAAGGATCTCTGGATCAGTAAACTCTGGACGTGATTCGAAATCTTCCTCGGAGTAGAGACGAATACAGATACCTTCCGCAACACGACCACAACGACCTTTACGCTGATTGGCACTCGCTTGAGACACGGGCTCAATCGGTAGACGCTGTACCTTGGTACGGTAACTGTAGCGACTGATACGCGCCGTACCCGGGTCGATAACATACTTGATGCCCGGAACCGTTAACGAGGTTTCTGCCACGTTGGTTGCCAGAACGATGCGTCGACCAGTATGAGACTGGAAGATTCGGTTCTGCTCACCCGCCGATAGACGTGCGTAAAGCGGCACAATTTCAGTATCACGTAGGTTACGTTTACTTAATGCATCGGCGGTATCACGAATCTCTCGCTCACCGTTCATGAAGATCAAGATATCGCCAAGGCCTTCATCACACAGTTCATCAACCGCGTCGAAGATGCCTTCAATTTGGTCGCGGTCTGAATCACTTTCATCACCACCTAATGGGCGGTAACGTGTATCCACAGGGTAAGTACGGCCAGAGACTTCAATGATTGGTGCATTGTTAAAGTGCTTCGAGAAACGCTCTGGGTCTATGGTTGCCGACGTGATGATCACTTTCAGATCAGGACGCTTTGGCAGCAACTCTTTCAGGTAGCCCATGATGAAATCGATGTTCAGGCTACGTTCGTGCGCTTCATCGATGATGATGGTGTCGTACTGATTTAAGAATCGGTCGTGCTGAATCTCCGCCAGTAGAATACCGTCGGTCATCAATTTGATTTGGGTGTTGTCAGAAATTTGGTCGTTGAATCGAACCTTATAACCAACGAACTCACCCAGCTGTGTTTCCATCTCTTCAGCAATACGGTTGGCAACCGAACGCGCCGCAAGACGACGCGGCTGAGTGTGACCAATTAAGCCAAAGCGGCCGCGGCCAAGTTCAGAACAGATTTTGGGTAACTGAGTGGTTTTACCCGAACCCGTTTCACCCGCGACGATAACCACTTGGTTTTCAGCGATGGCTTTCGCGATGTCTTCGCGTTTTTGGCTAACCGGTAGAATTTCTGGGTATTCAATCGTCGGTTTCTGTGCCGCACGCTGTGTGGCTGTCATCATCGACTTAGCTATGTCTAACGCAATCTCATCAAAGACAGCGTGCTTAGCTTGTTCATTCTTAATTTTGCTCGCACCAGCAATTCGCTTACTCAAACGGAAGCGATCGCGCATCATACATTCATTGAGCGCTTTACGAAGAGAGGCTGGGCTATTCTGAGATGATTTGTTGTTTGTCGCTGATTGTTCAGCTTGTTTGTTCTTTGATTGTTCAACAGATTTTTTCGATGCAGCTTGATTGGGTTTCGCTTGGCTCTGTGAAGAACTTGGCTGTGCTGCATTCTTGTTGTTGTCTGCTTTTTCCGGAGACGAAGTCAAAGCGTGTCCTATTGTTGTACTTATTAAACTCGCGCGATTATATCACAAGTCTCAAACAAAAAAGCCTGACAGCAAAGGGAAAACCTTTTGCTATCAGGCTGATTAATCACGCTAGCACTCTCAAGAGCGATGGAAGCGCGGTCAAATGTAAGTTGTACTGAGTAAACTCTGGTTTAAAGATAACGTTAAAAACTGCGCTTAAAACTCATATTGGAAGTAAACCGTGTTGTAGTTACTGCCGCCTTTGATTCGTCCAAACTGAGAGGCTTTTTCAAAGATCGCAGAACGGTGATGCAATGAATAACCCAACCATAAGTTGTTCAAGTCATTCTTACCGATCAAGTCGCCGACATTCACATCAAATGAGAAATCTAAGTAGTTCAAAAGATGGCTTGCTGTATACCCTTTACGATCCATTTCAGTACCTTCAATGTACGTAATCGAATCGATGTAAGACATCCCTTCCGCAACACCAAATCGCCACTGTGCTGGCCAATTGAACGTGTAATAAGCTTTGATCGCAACAATGTATTCTGTGCTGCTTGATTGAACATCGGAACGCCAGTGATGGGCAATACCCGGCGTAAGATACAGGTCCAATGGCAAACCAAAAAGCTCATCGGTTAACGGATGGCCGTAGAACAATGAGGTCAATTGATTGTTGTATTCATCTTTCTCGGTATTGAACTTCATGATGTCGCCAATGTTCGATGGTGTTGCCCAACCATGTGCGACCCGTAAATAGGGGGCATTACTCAGTTTCGGTTTCGGTGCTTTTTCTTTGTCGTTGAAGAAACCAAAACCCAGGTACAACTCACCTTGATAACGGTCTTCGACAATCGACGAATCATAAGCATTGTCGTCCAATCGAGTCACACTGGTTGAACCCAACAAGTACAAGTTTGAAATCACGTGGTAACGCGCTTCAACACCGACGTTCAGATCGACCCCCGCCCCTATCGACTCGCCAGCGGCAGCATAATAGGCGCTATTAAAATCGGCACTTTTGTAACGAAGTGTCGCTGTCGGAGTAAATTCCCAATCGCCGATATCATACTTTGTTTTAGCATGCAGATTACCGTGAAAATTGTACTCACTGTCGCTCATGATCTCGGTTTCGAACGTCCACTGTTCATTCCATTGATAACGGATTTGCGCACCAAAATCGGCAGTATCGCCCTCAATCGCATTTTGCTCCGAAGCGGTAATATCAATAAATCGTGTCCGAGAAATCGCGTTTAAAGACCATTTGTCATCGTCAGTTTGATAGAGATAAGCCCCCATTTCAGTGCCATCAATGAATACATAGTCGTTCTTGAAAAATAGCATAGGAACAAAAGAGCTAACCGTTTGATCGCCACCAGACGTGTCATAAGGGATGCTGGCAGTTCGGTACATTGCGGCGATACCCCACTCTTGTTCTTCCGCGGCCAACACATTCGTGCCTAGGAAAGCGCTGCTGAGTAAAATCACGCCAGAGGCAGTGAGAGTCGATAAATATTTGCGCTTCATTCTTATGTTATTACTCTTTGTCATTAATATGGTGTTACTGAATAGACAGTTTTAGGCTATTTCAGAAAACTAATTTTAGGTTTGATCTGCATTGGCCGTTACAATGAAGAATATTATCAGTGAAATAGAAGTATTGTGAAAGTCTCAGAATTACAATCCATTATAGACCACTTACCCAGTGATTCCGACCCAGATGTTGTTATGGGTGAAGCGTGGTTGCCCGAGCGTTTGGTGAATACTAACCTAGACGGTGACCTGTTTTTTCTTGAGTTTGATAACGTCCCCGACGACCATCAAGGGGACGAGGAAGGAAGAGGTTTTGTTGAGCACGAGATTACGATGATTCGCGAAAAGCTTGAACAAGTGTTAGACGACCCTTCCGACACCAAAACCAAAGCCGATGCCCTATTAGCAATATTTTTAATGGGTCATGAACTGTCTAGCTCTGAAGTTATCGAAATACTTGAGGCTACTGAGTCTGAACACGCTGCGCTCGAAACAAAAACACTCGACAACTAACCCCACCGCTGATGATCTCGCCCGCGCTCAATGTTGAACGACTTCGCCATACATAAGCGCGCGAATCGAGAAGCGACGTCCTAGCAATCAAAACTTCTATCGCCTTGCAAAGCGAAGTGGGATTGGTGAACGCAAATTAGGTAGCGATGGCCAAACTACAAGCAATTGCAACGCTAAGGGATAATGGAGAAGTCACGCACTTTCCAAAACCCGATTTAAAAGTGCTCCTTTCTGCTCGCCTATTCGTAATGTCAGTTTTAAGTAAAGAGGCTTGCGATCACACTCTGTAGGCCTAATAGTAATAATATTCACCATAACTGGAATGCTCTTATGTTTAACTCACTTACCTCGTTATTTAAACAATTAGTCGAAGGCTCTGATCTAGGCAAAACGTCCATCGCCTCTCCGAATTTAGCGATTGCCAGCTTGTTATGCGAAGTCGCTGGTGCAGACCACGCGATAAATGACTCAGAACAAGAGGCTAAGATACAATTACTTCAACGTTTATTGGACATAACCGAAGAAGAATCAAAAGCTTTATTGGCGCAAGCTGAGCCTCAAGTTGAACAATCTGTTTCTCTGTACGACTTTACCTCTCAACTACGCGAGCTTTCACAGCCGGTTCGCATAGACTTGATTAAAGCAATGTGGGAAGTCGCGCATGCTGATGGAGAGATTGATCCACTTGAAGATTCCGTGATCCGAAAAACCGCAGAATTACTTTATGTTGACCACAAAGATTTTATCAAAAGTAAGCTAAATGTGTTGGGCGAAGATTAAGCGCTGAATAGGATCAACAGCGACAGTTCACATACTCATCGCTGTCGATTAAATAACAGTGAAGCCCATTGCCCATCAGGTTGGAATGGACTTTGATTACGAGCACTGGTCATTCGCCGGTTTGATTGCGGAAAAGATAAGCCTCTAAAGCATGGTCAAAGTAAGCTTTGCCAAGTTATAAGCATCGACATAACCTGAATGCTGACGACCTTCCCACTCAATATTTTTCTCTTCTTGAGCGGCGCGATGGCCTATGCGCTTGTCTTTCAATCGATTCTGAACCCGATAAAGTGTTGCGATATTGATAAACTCGCTAAAAGGAGGCTCGATGCCTTTCTCGATACACTCTTTGCGTAAGATAAGGTCGTCACGCCCCCACGCTGCGTAGATTTTTTTAGGGCCGCCAAAGTTTTTAATCATCGACTTAATCACAGATTCTAATGGACGCCCCTGCTTTTCGATTTTACGTGGTGTAATACCCGTTAGCTCTGCACAAAAAGGAGATATCTCATCTTTCTCCGGCTTAACGTAGTATTGTGCTCGCTTCACGATAGTCCCAGAGAGAAGATCAATCTCAGCAAGCCCCACTTCGATGATCTCGCCCGTTGTTCCTACACCATCTTCACTCCAACAGCACATTTCCAAATCGAAACACACCACTCGATTGTGATTCATACGTCGCCTAATTATCTCTTTAAATATTTTGTAAAATTGTACATGAGCCCAATAAAGAACTCGACCTTAGTTGTATCAAGTGTTCATTTAGGCTGCAATTGTGACTCTATTTCGACCATTGATCTTACTTTGATAGAGCATACTGTCCGCTTTTTGCATCAGTTCTTCGCTGTTCTCATTATCACGAATAACCGCACCAATACTCAAGGTACAGCTAAGGTCTCGGTCTTTATGTTTACAATGAGAGTGGCTCACCGAATTTAAAATACACTCTAAGTAAGTCTTCAACGCCTCATGATTTGTGACATTAGAAATAATACAGAACTCATCGCCGCCGATACGAAACACATCATCCCCTTCTTTTAAATTATCCAAAATCAACTTGATAATATGTATCAGCAAAGCGTCGCCAGCAGGGTGGCCAAATTGGTCGTTAATACCTTTGAACTCATCGATATCAAATCCAATAAGGCTGAAATGTGTGTTTTTCTCAATGGCGCTACTCATTCTTTTATTATAAGCACGTCGGTTATAAACTTCGGTTAAGCTATCGTGGTCAGCTAAGAAACGAAGTTCTTCTGTCCTTTTATCCAACATTTTATACAAACGTTCTTTCTCACGAATTTGCAGGTTCACGATGTAGGCCAGCAGGAATGATATGGTGGTGCCAACCAAAGCAATACCCACTAATACAAGGTAACCATTAAATGTGATGTATGAATCTAACTTGTAGTCGATCTGCCAATCTCGGTTAACCAAGTTAATCATTTGGGTCGAATGGTGTCCCGACACACTTTCAAAACCTTCGCTTTCAAACAAAATAGGCGCGTCTTCTGCTTCAAAACCTATATCAGTAACACGGATATAAACGTCAATATCATTGATAGCCGACGCAAAGAGGTTGTCAAAGTAATCAGCAGTATGAAGCACACCAATCACTATACCGAGTAGATTATCACTATCACCGTCAAAAACAGGGTGATAAACCAATATCCCCTTCTTAGGAATACTTGGATCTACCCCATCTTGTATTAAACGAACGTTGTCTGAAACATTCGCTTGGCGCGTTCGGTACATATTGTCCAGAACTCGCTTAAATCGCTCTCGAGAAGAATAAAAGCCAAGTACTTTGTTATTCTCTTCCGTGTTTGGGTAGACATCCGTCACGATAAAAGCAGGCTCACCATCTAAGATGTAACCCGTGGTTTTAGGTTCGTGCTTCGGTATGGTGTACACCTCATAGGATGGGTACACCTCTTTCATCTTCGCCATATGTTCCGCCACTTCATCGGCCGGCACTTTTTGCATCCACTGTAAGCTGATTAAGCTTTTTGAATCTTTAATGGTTTGTTCTGCAAATCGATCGAATCCAACCCAATGTTTAAAATCGTTAGCATAAAAATAATTGGCACCAGATCCGATATAAGCGATGTCATTGTCAATAAAGGCTTTCAGACTTAAGGTTCGATTTTTAGCAAAGTGCTCCAAATTTGTGCTCAAGGCACGATTTTGGTTGAGGGCGACTAACGCAAAGCACAATGCCGTAATCAGAAAGAAGGCAAAAAAAACAACTAATGGTAAAGTTTTTCTCTTCAACCCTGTATACGAGTCGATAATATGAGGCATGCATATCCCATGTTGAATTCTGTAGACAGTTAAGTATATAACGTAAACGAAATAGGCTCCATGCGTCTTTATAACTAAAACTGATACAAAATAGGCACTAGTTTACCTTCCCAGCATACCAATGGTTGTTATTCAATCAAATCTCGACGAATTTTTACAAAACACACCAAAATCCCACTTGATTAAAAACATTAAATACTGCTCTACGCCTTGAATATGCTAGTATTCATCCATATTTATAGCTTGAAAGAACCCGTATTGCCTGAGGGTTTCAGAGTTTTCTTTCCAACCCGTATATTCAACGTAACCAATGAATATACTGTTAAGTCATTTTAAAGAGAAAATCACTATGATCGTTGATTTGAACCTAATCCCACAGACGTTTGATATGCTTCACGCAGGCCTCACTGCATCAAGCGTTTTACTACTGCTTATCGCCATTTCTCGTAAAACCAAAGTGGTTGAGAAAGTCGTTGAAAAACCAGTAGAGAAGATAGTTGAAGTTGAAAAGCCAGTTGAGAAGATTGTCGAAGTTGAGAAAGTGATTGAAGTTGAGAAAGTGATCGAAAAAGTCGTAGAAGTTGAATCAAAACTAGCAACAGCAACGACCGATTCGGCAATGCAACTTCTGTCTATCATGCAACAAGAAGCGCGCCTAATTGATTTCCTAAAAGAAGATCTAACGTCATTCTCTGATGAAGAAGTTGGCGCAGCAGCACGTGTGATTCACACTGGCGGTCAAAAAGTATTGGCAGACTACGTAACACTGTCTCACATCCGCACTGAAGATGAAGAAACACGTATCACGGTTGTTGAAGGCTTCAATCCACAAGAAATTCGCCTAACAGGCAATGTAACGGGTAACACGCCATTCAACGGTACACTGGTTCACAAAGGTTGGAAAGCCACTGACATGAACCTGCCTAAGCTTGCTGAAAACTACGATGCATCTGTGATTGCACCGGCAGAGGTGGAGCTATAATGGAACACCAAAGTCATTCAGCTCAAGAGCTATCTTCTCAAGACCGAGAGCATTCACAACAGCAGCAAGCACCTAAGTTCAGTGTTGGTATCGATTTAGGCACCACTCACTGCGTGTTGTCTTACATCGACACAAGCAATGAAGACGCCCGCGTAGAGGTGATGCCAATCCCTCAACTGACCGCGCCAGGTACAGTAGAAACTCGCAGCCAACTGGGCTCGTTCCTATACCAACCGCACGAACATGAAATGAATGCCGGCTCTCGCGTTTTGCCCTGGTCTTCAGAACCGAAAGCGCTGGTTGGTGCGATTGCTCGTAACCTGGGTTCTAAAACCCCTATCCGTTTAGTCGCAAGTGCAAAATCTTGGTTATGCCACGGTGGTGTGAACCGTCGTGATGCGTTCCTTCCAGCTGGCAGCCCTGAAGAAGTTGAAAAAGTCTCTCCGCTTAAGACAACTGAGTTGTACCTTGAGCACCTTAAAGACGCTTGGAACCACGCAAACCCAGAACATAAACTGGCCGACCAAGATGTCACTATCACGGTTCCTGCTTCGTTTGATCCTGCGGCTCGTGACCTAACAGCAGAAGCGGCACGTAATGTTGGTTTCACTCACCTAACGCTTCTAGAAGAGCCACAAGCTGCGCTTTACAGCTGGATTGATAACAGCAACGACACATGGCGTGATGAAGTCAACGTTGGTGACATCGTTCTTGTTGTCGATATCGGTGGTGGTACAACCGACCTTTCGTTAGTTGAAGTAACACAAGATGACGGTAACCTAAGCCTGAATCGTATCGCAGTAGGTGAACACATCCTACTTGGCGGCGACAACATGGACTTAGCACTGGCTTACCGCCTGAAAATGAAACTGGCTCAAGAAGGTAAAGAGTTGGCGCCTTGGCAGGTTCAAGCAATGACTCACGCCTGTCGTGATGCGAAAGAAGCACTGCTTAACGATACTGAACTGCAATGTGTGCCTATCGTTGTACCTAGCCGTGGTTCTAAGCTACTGGGCGCAACACTGAAAACAGAACTGACTCAGCAAGAAGTTCAACAAACATTGGTTGATGGCTTCTTCCCGAAAGTCGCCGTGACTGAGCACCCAGTTCAAAAGACGCGTGGTGCACTGACTCAAATGGGTCTGCCTTACGCTCAAGATGCAGGTATCACTCGTCACATTGCCGCATTCCTTTCGAAGCAAGCCAATGCGCTTTCTGGAAATAGCGAAACGGCTCAGCAAGATTTCAACCCGTTTGCAAACATGCCGGGTATGCCGGGTGCAGAAGCGCCAGCGGCTGACTTCATCAAACCAACCGCAATTCTGTTCAATGGTGGTGTTCTAAAATCGAACCTACTTGCGGATCGTCTTTCAGATACCATCAATGAATGGCTAATTAATGCAGACGCAGAATTCGCTAAACAGCTTTCAGGCCTAGACTTAGACCTAGCGGTTGCAAGTGGCGCTTCATACTACGGCGCAGTTCGTCGTGGCCAAGGCGTTCGTATCCGCGGTGGTATCGCTTCTTCTTACTACGTAGGAATTGAAAGTGCGATGCCAGCAATCCCAGGTATGGCTCCTCCAATGGAAGCGCTGTGTGTTGCACCATTTGGTATGGAAGAAGGTTCAAGTGTACAAGTTCCTAGCCAAGAGTTCGGCCTAGTGATTGGTCAGCCAGTCCACTTCCAGTTCTTCGGTTCAACCACTCGTCGTGAAGACGTAGCGGGCACGCATTTAGATCACTGGGCACCCGAAGATCTGGATGAACTTCCAGAGATTCAAGTGACGCTGCCTGTTTCTGAAGGCCGTCGCGAAGGTGAAGTGGTTCCTGTCACTTTGGCTTCTCGTGTTACTGAGCTTGGTACCTTATACCTAGAAGCGATTGCCACTGACAACGGTCAGAAGTGGCACGTTGAGTTCGACGTTCGTGAAGATTCGAATAACGACTCAAACGAACAAGCATAGTGAATCAACGGCACCTTAGCGGGTGCCGTTACTTTATCAATGCGATTCCCTAGCCCTGTATTCAAAGAATTCAAACGACAATCTAAACAGGGAGTATCAATTCAATGACAGTGAGCGCCCATCCCCGCCTCAGTCATAAACCTTATAGGGAACTCCGTTGTTATGAACAACAATAATAAGACCAAAACTATCAACAAACTGGTCATCACTTTGTCAGAATAAGGTTTTGTATGGCATCTCCTCGTTTTTTAGTCGGCATTGACTTAGGCACAACCAATACGGTTGTCGCTTATTGTGAAATCAACGACGACCTACAACATGCTCCCGTTTCTCTTTTCGATATTGACCAACTCATCGGCCCCGGCGAAGTGGTTCGTAAACCGTTATTACCTTCATTTCGCTATCATCCGGCACAAGGACAGATCTCCCCTTCCGATCTCACCATGCCTTGGGAGCCAAGCTTAGTTGAAGGCGACATTCAAAATGTCATCGTAGGCGAATGGGCACGAGAATTGGGTGCCAAGGTTGAAGGTCGCCAAGTATCGAGTGCTAAAAGCTGGCTGTCACACCAAGCGGTGGATCGTAACTCCGACATTTTGCCTTGGGCAGGCGCAACTGACGTCGATAAAGTGTCCCCTGTTGTGGCAAGTGCAAGCTATCTCAACCACATTCGTCAAGCATGGAACTACCGTAATCCAAGCAACAAGCTTGAAGACCAAGACGTTGTGGTTACCGTTCCCGCTTCGTTCGATGAGACAGCACGTAAGCTGACACTCGAAGCGGCAGCACTGGCGGGCTTAAGTAAGGTTCTATTACTCGAAGAGCCTCAAGCAGTATGTTATGACTGGTATGCCCGTCACCAACAAACTGCAGCAGATGAACTTCAACAGATCCCGCTGATTCTAGTATGTGATGTTGGCGGTGGTACCACCGACTTGAGCTTAATTGAAGCCAAATTCGATGCGAATAGCGACGGAAATACCGAGCTCGCACTTGACCGTATCGGCGTCGGCGAACACTTGATGTTAGGTGGTGATAACCTCGATTTAGCACTCGCTCACCTTGCTGAGCAACGCTTCAATCAAAACAAAAAGCTCAATGCCTCTAGCCTAACTAAACTGATTCAACAAACTCGCGCCGCCAAAGAGAACCTGCTTTCAAGCAATGCACCCGATGATGTGAAGATCACCATGCTGGGCAGCGGTTCAAAACTGCTTGGCGGTACTAAGAGTATTGGCTTAACCAAACAAGAAGTTCATCAAATCACATTGGAAGGTTTCTTCCCCCTTTCTGAGTTTACAGAAGTGCCAGACAAACGCCGCAGTGCTGTGGTTGAGTTTGGTCTGCCTTACGTAGCTGACCCTGCGGTGAGTAAGCACATTGCAGAATTCCTAGCAACACATCAACAAGTGTCTAAAGCGGCATTGGAAAATTCAGACTCGATTGAGTTCGATGACACCAAACCTGCCATTCCAGTTGGCGTGCTACTCAATGGTGGTGTGTTTAACAGTGAATTGGTCACTGAGCGAATCACTCAGCTACTGGGCAACTGGAACGGTTCTCCAATCACAGTGCTTGATAACCCTCATCCAGATTGGTCTGTTGCATTGGGTGCGGTGGCCTTTGGTAAAGCTCGCCGTGGCGCACAACTGAAAATTGGTGGCGGTGCCGCTCGTTCTTACTTCTTACATTTGCAAGAAAAGAACAAGATGGGTAAAGCACTTTGCCTACTCGCGAAAGGGACTGAAGAAGGCCAAGAGATACGCTTAAACAGCCGTCGTTTCTCACTGACTTTAGGTGAGCCGGTACGATTTAATCTACTGACTTCCACACACGATCAAATCGCTCACGATACCGTTATCCAAAACGGCATGATGGTCAATGTCGATGCAGACTTGTTCTCCCCTCTTCCACCGTATATTTCTACACTGGAAGGTTCCGGTACTACAGAACTTCAAGCCAACCAAAAAGAGCGTGTTGAAGTACTGCTAGCCTGCCAGCTAACCGAAGTCGGCACCCTAAAAATGGAGTGCGTAAGTACTGAAGATGACGCTAAGCGTTGGTTGTTGGAGTTTGAAGTCAGAAACAAGCAAAGCGATGAATCTGATACCTCCACACTTCATCCAAGATTGAGCGAATGCAAGGAACTGATTTCTCGCCTGTATAGCGGCAACAAGAAGAGTGCAGAGTCGAAAGAGATCAAAACACTTGCCAAAGATCTTGAGAAACGACTTGGCAAACGTGACGAATGGGATTTCACAACCCTTCGTCACCTGTTTGATACCTTCTGTACAGGCCGCAAGCGTCGTCGTCGATCAGAAGCACACGAGAAGAACTGGCTGCGTTTAGCGGGATACTCGCTACGTCCTGGGTTTGGTGATCCGACAGACTCATGGCGTATCGAACAGATTTGGGGCCTTTACCAACAGAGCATTCAGTTCAAGAACCACCAAGGCTGGACAGACTGGTGGGTATTCTGGCGCCGTGTCGCTGGCGGGCTTAACCAAGAGCAACAAGAAAGTATCTTAGCGGACATCGCTAAGTACCTTCACCCAGGCGCAATGAAGAACCCTAAGACAGCCAAAGATGCACAAGACAATGGTTATGAAGCCATGGTTCGTTTAGCAGCGTCACTTGAGCAACTTGAGGTGGAAGACAAAGTGCTGCTGGCAAGTTGGTTCTTAAGCAAAGCGATCAACCATAACCAATTTGAACAAGCGCACTGGTGGGCGCTAGGTCGATTGGCTTCAAGAACGCCTTTGTATGGTAGCCAACACAGCGTGATTCCTAGAGAGCAAGCTGAACAGTGGTTACCGAAACTGCTTGATCAGAACTGGCATAAAGAGCAGATGATCGCCTTTGCAGCGGTGATGATTTGTCGTAAAACCGGTGACCGTCAGTTTGATATCTCTGACGACTATCGCAATCAAGTGATTGAGAAGCTTAAACAAAGCAAGGTCCCTGATTCATGGTTAACATTAGTGAGTGAAGTGACTGAGCTTTCTGAAAGTGAGTCTAAACGCGTGTTTGGCGATGCATTACCAAGCGGATTGAGCCTAATCAATAGCTAGTTTGAAAAGCGGTGAGTTTGACAGACGATCCATTTTAGTCATCAATTAGAAAAGAAAAAGCCACTTTCGATTTGTTGAAAGTGGCTTTTTTATTGGTGGCTTAAGGCTGGTAGGTTTAATCGACTTATCGCTGTTTGGTTAATAGCCTCAGCCGTGTTGCTGTTGATCATTGTTAATGTTTAGTTCCAGTTGGGTTGATAGGGAAATCCGTATTTTCATAAATATCAGATAGTTTTTTCGGTTTCTTCTCTTTTGCTCCTTTATTTGGTTGATTATGAGTTTCGCTTAAAAGCCATTGCTCATGCATTTTTGCTGAATCCAAAAATTCTGGATCCTCCATTGCTTCCTTGCGAAGTTTATTTACACGTTCGAGAGTCTCCCAAATCATAATACTTCACCTCCACTAAGGCAGTATTATCAATATAGCTAAAACTCAAAAAACTTCAAGTAAGCCAATGAGATAGCGATCTCAATTTAGTAAACTATCAGTATTTAACAGCCTGAAATTTTCATCAACCATCGAAGCCAAATACCAGTCACTCCTTATGCATCTCGAAGATCATCACGTACAAAAAAAGCGAGCTAAATACTCGCTTCCTATCGATACCGTCAACACGCTACCCGTTTCATTCCCTCACGCTTGACTTGGTTATATCACGCTTAACTTATGCACGGTTGCCAATTTTCACCGTGCCGTTGGTAGCGAACCAAAGCGCTTCAGAACGACGGCGCCCCAACAAAATAGGACCATCATCATAGAACAAAAAATTCTTCCAATGTTTTTTAAACACTGACCACTTCGTTTCAAGGATGTTGTATTTTTCGTAACAAAAATAAACCGTTACGTCATCTTGCCAATCGATAAAGTTAAGGATCTCTTCTGGCATGTCCGGTTCGTCGGCTTCCCAATTTGCCATCCAGCTGATCTCTTCTTTCCAGTTAGACGCTTTGCGTGGCCAGTCTTGTGAACTGAGTCTCTCTGCGTCTGGGCTTTGAGGGCTTACGTTCTCTTTCCAAAACTGAGACGCTCTTGCCTGTGTCATTGGCTTAATTTTTTCCAAGTCCTCTATTGGCAAAGGCATCGACTGGTGAGTAAAAATCCATTTTCTTTGGTATTCGTCCAAAGTGGTGTATGACATCAAATTTCCTCAAATATCTTCTCAGGCGAATGGATAACCATGCCTATCTGTTCTTTTTGGTGCAGCGGCGACTTGAGCATCGTTTAGATATTCGCTGCCGCTAAACCTGTATTTCGGTTGAACGGGTATTTACGTCTAATGACGCTTTATGTCTAAAGAACGCGCTTGTCTTGCCAATTTGGGTTAACTAACGCCGTCAATATATGGTCTTCCCATTTACCGTTGATCTGCAAATAATCTTTAGCAAATCCCTCACGGACAAAACCTAAATGTGCCAACACACTAGCACTGCGCTCATTATGAGGCATGTAAGTTGCAATAAGGCGGTGCATATTCTGCACATTAAACATGTAGTCTTTTGCCATTCTCAAGCCTCTGCGCATGTACCCTTGGCCCTGTGCGCGTTCAGCCAGTGAGTAACCCACACTACACGCATAGAACGGGAATCGAGACAAATTGCCTAAAGATATTGTGCCAAGCATCTCATTGGAGTCAGCATTGATCAGTAAACAGTAATAACCGAGCCCCATTTTATGAAGCTCGCTTAACTTAATCAGTCGTTGCGCCCAACCTTCTCTTATGAAGAACGCCTCTTCACGAGTAGGCTCCCATGCTTTAAGGTGCTCTTTATTTATCTGAAAGTACTCACTGATCATACTTGCGTCTTCGATTTCCGCAGTACGTAGAATGAGGTTCCCATCGCGCATGTAAACGCGTTCTGGTGTACTTAAATCTTCCATTTGTTGTTTCTTAACCCGTTAACTTGTTCGGTTTCATCCGTTCTTTCTGATCCCATAATCACGAAGCTTGTTCGCAATTGAGGTATGAGAGACGTTCAAACGTTTTGCCAATTTACGGCTCGATGGGAACGACTGATAAAGCTTCTCGAGTATCTGCGATTCGTAATCCTTCATGATCTCGTCAAGCGAGCCGTTTAAGCTTAAGTTCGCCATTCCAGCCGTCATGGTATCAAGCTGTGGCAAATGAAACTGCTCAACGGTTAACGTATCTGAATCCAACTCGGTGAGTGCACGTAAGACCATGTTGTCCAACTGACGGATGTTACCCGGCCATTGATAATTACTGAGCTGGTCGATCAACTCTTGAGTGAGTTTAGGCTTAAGCATGCCGAGCTGCTGCGAGTATTTCGCAACAAAAAGTTCCAACAATGGCGCGACATCGTTAGAGCGTTCACGCAAAGCGGGGATCGATAGAGTCAATACATTCAAGCGGTAGAACAGATCTTCACGAAACGAACCTGAATCTGCGAGTTCAGAAAGGCGGTGACGCGTTGATGCGATAATACGAACATCTGCGTGCATCTCTTCTTCTTCCCCTACACGACGGAATGAACCATCTTGCAGAAAGCGCAGTAATTTGATTTGTAGATGTGGGCTCATTTCACCAATTTCATCTAAAAATACTGTACCGCCATTGGCTTGTTCAAAGATGCCTTTGTGGCCTTGTTCATGATTGAACGAACCCGGAGCATGACCAAATAATTCCGTTTCAGCGACGTCATCCGGCATCGACGCACAGCTTAGAATCAGAAAAGGGAATGAAGATCGATTTGAACGGTTATGACACGCTTTCGCCAACATCTCTTTACCGGTTCCGGTATCCCCTTCAATAAGCAGAGGCTGATCTAGCATGGATAGCTTTTTCGCTTGACTGATCAAGACCTTATGACGATTAGAGACACCAACAAAATGTTCAAACCCTAGATTATTCTGTTCTGGGATAACATCTGTCGCGTTCATCTCTTGGTTGCAAGAGCGAATCGTCATGACGGCACTCGCTAGCACCGCTTCGTTGACGTCGCCGCCAAGATAAATCGGCAATATCTCTATAGAAAAATCTAAGCCGTTTAGCACCACAACTTCTCGATGGCGTGCTACATTGCCTTCGATCCAGCGAGCAAAATTAAAGCTAGGAACGAACGTTGCCAATGGTTCGCCGATCACTTCCTCTTCTTGCTTATCAAAGAGGTTCAGTGCCGCGTGGTTTGCCATATCGACAGAACCCTTCAGGTCAATAGCAATCACGGGATCAGGTAAATTTGCGAGCAGTGCAATCAGTTCGGTGTTATGCCTTTCACTCGGCATAAATTGGATTTTACGCACATCCTTAACACCTGAAATTCGGCGGATCTCAGCCATAAGTTCACTAAAAGCATCAAAATGAATATCTGGGCAGTTAAGATAAATAATGCCTTTAATATCAATCTCAATGCCTCTTAAATCGATGCTTTTTGAGGCCAAGATATCGAGCAACTCACGTGTTAAGCCGAGTCTGTCTTCACACAATACTTCAAGACGCACAGATAGTCCTATTATAGGTGTCAGGATAAGTTGACAGTAGTGTGGATTAAGCTCTAAGTTCAGTCAAGAAGAAGAGTAAACATATGTTTACTCTTGCTGATTAAACGGCTTAAGTCTCATACACTTATTTCAACGCTATGCACTTTTATTTCAAAGTAATACGCTTTATTTCAGAAAGGACAGCTCTGCGGAGGTCTGATAACTTTACTTTTCGATCCTTATGCCAAGGTATCGGACGAAGTAACGTCATGGCTTTTAAACCCAATCGTGCAGTTAGAATACCGACACCTAAGCCCTGTCCAGCCCTTGCAGAGACTTTACCGGCAAGGTCCATTGAGACCAGGTCCATGCTTGCATCTATCGCCAATTCACTGGCACCCGCAGCGGCCATGTTGATCAAGACCAACTTGAACAACTTAATACGCGACCAGTAACCAAGCTCAATACCATAGACATCAGCAAGCTTGTCTATCATCGTAAAGTTGCGCCACGCCACCAGCAACATGTCGGCCGCCGCTAACGGGCTAACCGCAACCAAAGCCGCAGATTCCGTTGAGAATTTAATGACGATTTGAGTCGCGAGCTTATCTTGCTGACTCACAACGAGCGCATCATACATATCCAACACTTCCGCATCGCTATGTGCAGGATTGATACTGTTTCGCCATTTATCATACGCTGGAGACTCGGCAACAATACCGCCCTGTTTAGCGATATTTTCACAAAATGCTTTGCCTTTACCGACACTTTGACTTCGTAATAGCTCTTCGCTCTGTTGTTGCACAGTGAAGTGGTCTTTCAGTGAACGCAGCTTCCACAATTCTTTGCCTATTGCGCCCAAGCCCAACGAAGCCATCGCAGCAATGAAACCAGCCCAACCGAGCGCAAGCCAGTCTGCTGATTGAATCGCGGTGATGACTGAGTCAATCGCTTGCCAGCCAACTAAGCCTGAAAACGCGATCAACAAACCAGAAACAAAGCGCTTTTTCTTCTTACTTGGACGAATCACTTGTTCCAGTTGTTGTTCGGCTTCACCATCGAGTTCCGTTTCAACTTGTGGTGCAACTGGTACGAATTTTTCTTGTTCGGAGAATAGCTGCTGAGCGCCCAATTCCGGGCTAACTGTGCTCTTGTCTTGCTCATCAAAAGAGGCCTTCAACGGTTCATCAAAGACCTGTTTCGTTTTTAATTCACTCATATTGATTACCTCGTTTACTTCAACTTATCGCCAATGAGATACTCTATAACTTTGTCGACTCTTAGATGCTGGCAAGGTTCATCAGAGTGTTGTTCCATCGGCCTAAAGCTTGTGAAATCAAATTGGTTGGTTTCCCAATACTGTTTATTCGGCAGTTTGCGCGGCACCTCACCGGGATACATGGTTTGAGGGACATTATCTAAAGTCACACCTTGCAGCGCAGGGACGTTTGATGCACCTGATGAAATATACCCTGCACTTGTCGCTTGAATAGATGCGATGCTCATGCAACTCATATCGATGTGCTCGAACGCGGCCTGTTGCCAAGCCGGATGCACCATCTGTTGTAACAGTGACACCAAGTTCGGATGTTGATCCGGTGTCACGTGATCGGCTTTGGTCGCGGCAAACAAGATCTTGTCGATCTTCGGCGCAAATAGACGTCTTAATATATTGCTTCGACCATATTTAAAGCTCTTCAATAACTGTTCTAACGCACCACGCATGTCCATGAAAGAGTCATAGCCCGCGTTGAGTGGTTGCAAACAGTCCACTAGTACGATTTGTCTGTCAAAGGTCGCAAAGTGATTCTTGTAGAACGCTTTGACGACCTTCTGTTGGTACTCTTCATAACGCGCTTTCAGTACCGCATAGTTGCTGGTTTTAGAAAATCGCTCCTCAGGCGCCACACACGGGAAAAATTGCAGCACAGGCGCGCCTTCAAGCTCACCCGGTAATACGAAGCGCCCTGGTTGTACCCAATGCAAACCATGGCGCTTGCACGCATGAAGATACTGAGTGTAGCGATCCGCAATGGCGGCTAATTTCTTTTCGTCGACTTCTGCCAATAAATCAATCTCACCGCGCAGGGTATTCCAGTCTCGCGAATAAGTTTCTCTATCGCCTTTCAATGCCGCAAACTGAGATTGGCTCCAAGTATCAAAATCCATATCCAACAGAGGCAAGTCAAGTAGCCACTCGCCCGGATAATCAACAATATCGAGATACAACGTTCTGTTTTTACTCAGTAGCTTCTTGGCACCTTTCGCTGGCTTATATTTGATGGCTAAACGAATTTCACTGACATCACGTGTTGGCACGGGCCACTCTGGAGGCTGCGTGTTTAATGACTCCATGGCTTCGTCATAAGAGAAGCGTGGGATCATCATATTATGTTGTGGTACACGCTTTGCTCCAATAATCCGGCCATCTCTAGCCGATGCAAGAAGCGGCAAATTTTTGTGAGTAGAAGTATGAAGAAGCTGATTAACCAACGAAGTAATAAACGCTGTTTTACCCGCACGAGAGAGTCCCGTAACCGCGACTCTAAGGTGAGAATCCGTTCCTCTACTGATAAAGTCACTCATTTCTTGAGCTAGGTGTTTCATTTGAACGACTCCGTAATAGTTCAGTTAACGAGTATTAAAAGTTGCAGCGTTAACCGACTGACTGCTCCCTCAAGGGATTGTTGAATATTGGTGGTTTTGCTGATTAGTATGCAATACACATTCTTAATGTTAGATGAATAAAAGCCCCCGACTACATTCATAATCAGGGGCTTTAGAATTTCTTACGATATCCGACTTTTAATCGTCTTCAATCAACTTGTAGATAACAAATAGTGCTATCTCTGCAATTAACCACAGCGCACAAGTAATTGTCACGTATTTATTATCAAAGATACTGATCCCTTTCAAGATCAGGTCGTAACCAATAAAAGCACCTATCACCACTGCCAAGATAATCTGTAGGATCCGAATAAAACGAGGCATTCCTCTCTCCTATGTTCTTATATCAAACGATGTGTTTATCACTATATCATTGATAATATGACAAAAGTGCAGATAATGCTGCATTTTTATTCTTCACTTTCAGTCCTGTTTTACAATTCAAACACTCAAAACAGGATAATTTGCATGTTTTCGGCGTTCGTTAATTACGCTTTCTCAGCTTCTGCAATTTTCACTTTCCAAGTGTCAGGGCCGATTTGGTGTGCGTTCACACCATGAGAATCAACTGCCACAGTGACTGGCATGTCTTCAACTTCAAACTCGTAGATAGCTTCCATACCGAGATCTTCAAACGCGACAACACGGGCTTTTTTAATGGCTTTTGCAACAAGATACGCAGCGCCACCAACCGCCATTAGATACACCGCTTTGTGCTCTTTGATTGATTCAACGGTTGCAGGGCCTCGCTCTGCTTTACCGATCATGCCCATGATGCCGGTTTCGTTCAGCATCATATCCGTGAACTTATCCATACGTGTTGACGTGGTTGGACCCGCAGGACCGACCGCTTCATCACCGACGGCATCTACAGGACCCACGTAGTAGATAAACTTGCCTTTGAAATCAACGCCAGCGGGTAAGCCTTCGCCATTTTCAAGCATGCCTTGAATACGCTTATGAGCGGCATCACGACCCGTTAAGATCTTACCCGACAGAAGAACCGTTTCACCTGTCTTCCACTCTTGTACGTCTTCTTTCGTCACTTCATCAAGATTCACACGACGTGTATTTTCGCCCGCTTCCCAAGTGATGTCTGGCCACTCTTCTAGCTTAGGTGGTGTGAGTTCGGCTGGGCCGCTACCGTCTAATGTGAAGTGGATATGACGCGTTGCCGCACAATTCGGGATCAAACATACTGGTTTAGAGGCTGCGTGCGTTGGTGCTGTTTTGATTTTCACGTCAACAACCGTTGTTAGGCCACCAAGACCTTGTGCACCAATACCCAGCTTATTGACACGGTTGAAGATGTCTAAACGAAGCTCTTCTTCTGCGTTTTCAGGGCCTTTCTCGATAAGCTCTTGGATATCGATATGTTCCATAAGAGACTCTTTTGCAAGCACTGCGGCTTTCTCCGCTGTACCGCCAATACCGATACCTAGCATACCCGGAGGACACCAGCCAGCCCCCATTGTTGGTAACGTCTTCTCAACCCATTCTGCAATATCATCAGAAGGGTTGAGCATCACCATTTTAGTTTTATTTTCTGAACCACCACCTTTAGCGGCGATTTGAATCTCAACTTTGTTACCTGGCACCATATTAATGTGCACAACCGCGGGTGTGTTGTCTTTGGTATTAATACGTTTACCTGCAGGGTCCATTAGGACAGATGCACGCAATGGGTTATCTGGGTTGTTGTAAGCTTGACGAACGCCTTCATCAATCATCTGTTGTACTGTTTGATCCGTTTCCCACCGAACATCCATACCAATATTCACGAAACAAGTAACAATTCCTGTATCCTGACAAATGGGACGATGACCTTCAGCAGACATACGAGAGTTGATCAGAATCTGAGCGATTGCATCTTTTGCTGCTTGGCTCTCTTCTTTCTCATACGCTTTGCCTAGGGCTTGGACAAAGTCTAAAGGGTGATAATAAGAAATGTATTGAAGTGCATCAGCGACACTGCTGATCACATCTTGCTTACGAATAACCGTCATTGCATGCCTCTTTATTGTTCTGGTTCCATGTGAGCTCTTAAGTTGACGGCTTTGTTTTGCCAGAGTCGTCCACTTGGCTTTTTATTCTATTGAGCTGTATTTCGTTGCCTGTGCGATGACTTGCATAGCTTTAAACGAAATCATAAGCTGACGCCGTTCTGATCAAGAGCCCATTTTATTTCCAATTTATGATACTCTTGCTTCCTCCCACACGCCATGCAGTGATCGAACTCTTTGTCACAAATTAAACAAATGAATAACAACGAATTTCGCTCTATCCAAATCAAGCCGCTTGAATATCAATCAACTTTATCTAAACAGTTGTTTTCTCATATTGAAAACCTACCGTGGGCAATGTTATTACGCTCTGCCTCAGAATGCCATGTAGACAGTCGATACGACATTTTGGTGGCTCAACCTATCGCCACCTTCGAGACAGTCGGCATCAAAACGACCATCACGGTTAACGGAAAAAGCGAAATATCAAGCGCAGATCCTTTTGATCTGCTCGATGAATATCAACAACAGTTACTGCCATCAATCAAAGCACACCCTGAATTACCGTTCATTGGCGGGGCTTTAGGTTATTTGGGTTACGATTTAGGGCGCAGAGTTGAAAAGCTCCCTGCCCTTGCTGTGCGCGATATTGACGCCCCTGATATGGCAATAGGCTTATATGAATGGGCGATTGTGGTCGATCACAAACGACGTACTGCATGTATCGTTGGACAAAATATTGATTCCCATTGGGCTTGGCTATCTCAACAGCAAGAGAAAAATAGTGAAGAGATAACCGCCAATCATCAAGCTTTTGGATTAACCACGCCATGGCAGTCCAACATGAGTCAACCGAACTACGCCGACAAATTCGATAGTGTTCAAGAGTATTTGTTGTCGGGAGACTGTTACCAAATCAATTTAGCGCAACGTTTTCATGCTCAATACAAAGGCAGCGAGTGGCTAGCATACGAGAAATTAGAGCAAGATAACTCTGCGCCATTTTCTAGCTTCATCCGTTTGGCTAACTGCGCAATCATCAGTGTTTCGCCAGAACGTTTCTTAGAGCTTAAAGATAATGTCATTGAAACAAAGCCAATTAAAGGAACGCGCCCACGTTCAGACGATCCTGAGATTGATGATGCCTACGCTCAAGATTTGACTTGTGCAGAGAAGGACTTAGCAGAAAACCTGATGATCGTTGACCTACTGCGCAACGATATTGGGCGAGTGGCGAAACCAGGAACCGTTCACGTGCCCAAACTCTTTGAGGTCGAAAGCTTTCCAGCCGTCCATCACTTGGTGAGTACCATCCGGGCTGACCTTGATCATCGATATTCGGCAACCGATTTGTTAAAAGCTTGCTTCCCTGGCGGTTCGATTACGGGCGCACCAAAAATTCGTGCGATGCAGATCATTGAAGAGTTGGAACCACACCGACGTTCAGCGTATTGCGGCAGTATTGGTTACATCAGTCGAAATAATAGAATGGACACCAGCATTACCATTCGTACATTAGTCGCAGAGAACAACACGCTTTATGCTTGGGCTGGCGGTGGTGTGGTATTTGACAGTGATTGCGCTTCTGAATATCAAGAAACACTGGATAAGCTGAGCCGTATTTTACCGGTACTTGAAAACAGCTAAGTACCACAGCTTAACGACTGGCAAAAACACGGTATGAAAAGAAACCGAAGGATCGCAAGAGCCTTCGGTTTTTTAGGCTTAATTAAGAGTATTTAACTGACAACACTTTGTTCACGTGTTTAAGCGACCTTAACAGCAGAGACACCCCATTTAATAAGTGCCTCTTTAAGATCGATGGCGGTATAAGGCTTACTAAGAATGTCATCCATTCCACACTGAATACAACGTTCCCGTTCCTCAAGTGTCGTTCCGGCAGTCAAAGCGACTATAGACTTGGAATAGCCTTCCTTTCTTAGCTTCTCTGTGGCTTCAAATCCGTCCATGATAGGCATTCTGCAATCCATAAATACAATGTCGAACTCATTGTGTGACGCGAGCTCAACCCCTTCGACACCATTACTTGCAATGGCGGGGTCAATCTCATGTTTGCGTAACATTTGTTGGATGATGATCTGGTTCATCTTAATATCATCAACTACCAGTACTTTAAGCTGTGACAATTCAGTCTCTGACTCGAAGTCTTTGCCTACACGATCACTCTCAACGGGGACGTCGACAACTTGTAGAGGCATCGAGATAGTAAATTTGGTGCCTGAACCAACGACACTGGTCACGCCAATATCGCCATTCATCAGCGCCACCAGCTTGCGACAAATCGCTAATCCCAGCCCTGTGCCTTCATAATTTCGACTACTTGAATTATCCGCTTGCGTAAAAGGTTCAAACAGCGTTTTATGCGCCGATTCTGCAATCCCGACCCCGGTATCTTCCACAGAGAAAACAAACTGGTTTTTGTGCCACTTGATATCAACGTTCACATACCCTTTTTCTGTAAATTTAATCGCATTACCGATTAGATTCACAAACACCTGGGTGATGCGTTCCAAATCGCCTTGAAAATGTGAGGGAACGTTTGCTGCAACACTGATATTAAATTCCAGCTGCTTCTCTATTGCGCGATTAACGAAGATACTTTCAATTGTATTTCTTAAATCACCCAACGCAAATTTCTTTGGAATAAGCTCCAACATCCCTGCATTGATTTTACTGAAATCAAGTAAGTCATTAATGATGGTTCTAAGAAACTCTCCTGATTGACTTAAGTTATTCACTATCTCACGTTGAGAGCTGTTCAGTTCGGTATCACTGAGCAATTCTGCACTGCCGAGTAAACCATTAAGTGGCGTTCTTAACTCATGGTTAATCATGGCCACAAAGTCACGCGTAGCCCTTTCAGACTCTTCCGCTCGTTGACGTGATTCAATATTGCGGTTAATCGCAAGTTGATGGGTTAAAGCACTGCAGATGAGGTCCGTGACTAACAACAGTTGGCTTTCGATAAACTCGTAGTCTTGGTCTAATAACCTGACTTTCACGATTAACGCGCCGACGATTACTTTTTCAACCTCTAAAGGCACAGTCAGTAGATTGGCTTGCCAATGCGGCTCTTGAATGTCTTGCTCTAACACTTCAACGGTTTCGTCGCCATAATCATAGGTGTGTAACTGAGGGATGAGCTTGGGGGGTAAAATTAAACGACTGGCTTCGATCAAATAGCTGTTGGTCACGTTCGTTGTTAACTCAGAGAGCATGACATCATCCAGATCATTTCTTAGAAACGCGCGTCCAAAATCAATCAACAGGTTGTCGATTTGTTCTTGGAATTCAATACGGCGTATATTCGCATTGGAGCGCTTTTCTAACTGACGCAAAGCAAGCTCAAGCTGTTGGTTAGCCTCAAACAGTTCGAGGCTCTTCTGTTCCAACAATCCTTCAGCCGCTTTCCTTGCCGCGATTTGACGCTTAAGCTTCTTCTCTAGGGCAGATGCCAGATCCATATTACTTTTCTACTTTGAGATGAAACCTAACCACGCTTTGGTCATCATTTTGCGGTGTCATCTCCACTGCGATAGATTCACCGTGATATTCAGCGCACCCTTCTATAAGTCCTAAGCAGACATGAGACATACACCTTGCGCTTTTATAGTCAAAAACAAGTTGTGCTTCGGTCGTGGTGATAAAACTGAATTCAGGTGGCTCAGCATCCGGATAGAGCTTCTTCACTTCAACGTGAATGTAGCGCTCTACGTGCTGAATAAATTGAAAGGTGGTATTGCTGTGAGCAAGGCTCGCTTTATTCGGTAAAGAGGCCAGTAAGTCCTTAAATACAGACTGGCCAAACACCCGTTGCAAGCTTGCCGCATCAATATCGGTTTTCTTACTCAAGTTGATAATCAACCTAACAAGATCTTTGTGGTCGTAACTGCCAACCGACGTATAAATGCCTTCATCTTCTGACATTTCTAGAACTTCTTCCAAAAGCTCTAACCCAAACTTGTCTTCGACAAGATCTAAAAACTCGGTGAATATGATTCCTTTCATCGCTTACCTTTCCTGTTATTTCTTTTTAGAATGGTCCACTAAGTTGTTATTATCAAATTCTTAAACAAAAAATCGACGTTTCGTCACCCAATTTTATGACCTAGATAACGCTACTTGCCTATATGCAGATAATTAAATAGAGAAAAAATCACCCTTTTGAGGAGGTTGATCGATAAAGTGGCACTCATGACGCTCCATTCATGGCGAAAGAGACAAAGTAAATGAAGAAAAACTCAATATTGGTAATCAGCTCACGGTTATGTCTATACTTAAACTCAAAATAATCAATATATTGGATTGATATGAATAAAGAAAACTTCCTTCAACAATTCCAACTCATCCCTACGGTTGGCTATCATCCCGAGTCAATAGAACGTGTTTCGCATATCAGTGGCGATCAATTGCGTAAAGCGGCTGTGGTGGTCGGTTTAGTGGAACGAGAAGATGGTTTACATGTTATTTTTACGAAAAGAGCTGCTCATTTAAAGCATCACCCCGGTCAAGTCAGCTTTCCCGGAGGTAAACATGAACTCTCTGACCCTTCTTTGCAATTCACTGCACTCAGAGAGCTCCACGAAGAGGTCGGAATTCGTTCGGATCAAGTTGAGATTGTAGGACAATTACCCACTTTGAGTACCATAAGTAAATTCTCAGTGACCCCCATTGTTGTAATGGTCGATCCTGATTACCAAGCGATTATTGATGAGAACGAAGTTGCCTCTATTTTTGAAGTACCTGCCTCTTATGTTTTAGACCAAGCCAAGCTTCATAGCCATACCGTCAATTTTAAGAAAATCAAACATCGTGTTTTTGCAATGCCCTTCCAAGAGCACCTCATTTGGGGCGTTACGGCGCAAATTATTCAATCTATGCAGCAGCACGTATTGCAACCAACCACATAGCAACTACATTTTGTTTGATATCTGTTAACAAAACCCAGACTTTCTATAGAACAAATTTATTAATGCCATTTTACGCAACCGTTTCCTTCTTATAAAGCCACTCAATTTCATCTCTCACATAAATAAAACTAATAGCAAGCATTAACATAAATCACCTGTGGCACGCTATTTTCGTGATCAAAAATCCGTTTTTCGCATATCATGTGACACGCCATTTCATTACATGATTTAGATCTATTTTTTGTAGAAGAAAATTCTGCAAAATCAGCGCCAACTTATTTCCTGTTCCCAAAAAATGAGTAATTTAACATGAACACAACAACTTCTTCGGCAAATGCCGTTAATGATTCAAGCAAGTTTAACTATAAAGATTTTACCTGGTGTTTATCACTATTCGGTACAGCCGTTGGTGCTGGCGTACTATTCCTTCCAATCAAAGCAGGTGCGGGTGGTTTTTGGCCATTAGTTATCCTAGCGCTAATCGCGGCACCAATGACTTGGTTCGCACACAAATCTCTGGCTCGTTTTGTCTTGTCTTCTAAGAACCCAGAAGCCGACATTACAGATACAGTTGAAGAACACTTTGGTAAGACTGGCGCCAACCTTATTACTTTTGCATACTTTTTTGCCATCTACCCAATCGTTCTTATTTACGGTGTTGGTATCACCAACACGGTTGACTCTTTCCTAGTAAACCAAATAGGGATGGCAGCCATTCCACGCCCTCTTCTTTCTGGTGCACTAATCTTGGCGATGACAGCCGGTGTTGTCTTCGGCAAAGAGTTGATGTTGAAAGCAACTTCCGCGATGGTTTACCCACTGGTATTCATCCTACTCGCCCTGTCTTTTTACCTCATCCCTGATTGGAACACTTCAATGATGGAAACAAGTCCTGAATGGTCAGCAATGCCTTCTATTATTTGGCTTGCTATTCCAATCATCGTGTTCTCTTTCAACCACAGCCCAATCATTTCACAATTCTCTAAAGAGCAACGTCGTGTATACGGTGAAGACGCAGTTAAGAAAACGGACGCGATCACTGGTGGTGCGGCAATGATGCTGATGGGCTTTGTCATGTTCTTTGTGTTCTCTGTCGTACTTTCTCTATCTCCAGAGCAACTCGCTACAGCACAAGCGCAAAATATCTCTGTTCTTTCGTACCTAGCTAACGTTCATGAGTCGCCACTTATCTCCTACATGGGGCCTCTAGTCGCGTTTGCAGCCATTACTTCTAGCTACTTCGGTCACTTCCTAGGCGCTCATGAAGGTCTTGTTGGCCTCGTCAAGTCTCGCTCAGGTTCATCAATCAGCACGATTGAAAAAGCGTCTCTTGCGTTCATCGTTGTTACTACCTGGATTGTTGCTGTCGTTAACCCAAGCATCTTAGGCATGATTGAAACCATGGGTGCGCCAATGATTGCCGCTATCCTGTTCCTAATGCCGATTTTCGCGATGCAAAAAGTCCCAGCGATGGCTAAGTACAAAACATCAGCTCCTGTACAAATCTTTACAGCTTTATGTGGTTTAGCCGCTATTAGTTCTGTAATCTACGGCGCGCTTTGATCTCAAGCCTTTTATAAGATGACACCCATCTTATATCGCGAGATTAGACAAAAAATATAATGATAATAAATGAGCCTCCCTACTCCCCTTGGGAGGTTCTCTTTTGAGGTAATCGCTATGATTAGTGTATTTGATATCTATAAAATCGGTGTTGGTCCATCGAGCTCACACACAGTTGGACCAATGAAAGCGGGTAAAGAATTTATTGATGACCTACGTTCAATGGGAAAATTGCGCGACATCACTAAAATCACCGTGGACGTATATGGATCATTATCACTGACAGGGAAAGGTCACCACACAGATATCGCAATCATCATGGGTCTTGCTGGCAACACCCCAGAGAAAGTCGATATCGATTCGATTGCGGGCTTCATTGCTCGCGTAGAAGAAACTGAACGCCTTCCTGTTGGCATGCACTGTCATACCGTATCGTTCCCACGCGATGGCGGTATGAACTTCCAAACCAGCAACCTTTCTCTACACGAGAATGGTATGAGCATTCATGCTTGGGTTGACGACGAAGTTGCATACTCAAAGACTTACTACTCGATTGGCGGCGGCTTCATCGTTGACGAAGAGAACTTCGGCAAAGAAGAACAAAATCCAATCAAAACGCCTTACGAATTTACCACAGCGGAAGAGCTGGTTAATCAATGTAAGGAGAGCGGGCTTTCAATTAGTACATTGGTGATGAAAAACCAAGCGGCTTACCATTCAGACGAAGAGTCTCGTACTTACTTCGCGAACATCTGGAAAACGATGCGTGAATGTATGGATCGAGGTATGAATACTGAAGGTATCCTGCCGGGTCCACTGCGTGTACCTCGTCGTGCAGCTTCACTGCGCCAACTTCTGATCACTTCAGAAAAAACAACCAATGATCCAATGACGGTTGTTGATTGGGTGAACATGTTTGCGTTCGCAGTAAACGAAGAAAATGCAGCAGGCGGTCGTGTCGTCACCGCTCCAACAAACGGTGCATGTGGCATCATCCCTGCAGTATTGGCTTATTACGATAAGTTCATCCAAACGGTCACAGAGAAGGACTACATCCGTTACTTCGCGGCTTCTGGCGCGATCGGGGGTCTTTACAAGCGGAACGCTTCTATCTCTGGTGCTGAAGTGGGTTGTCAGGGAGAAGTTGGCGTGGCATGTTCTATGGCTGCGGCAGGCCTTGCAGAGCTGATGGGTGGTAGCCCTGAACAAGTCTGTATGGCGGCAGAAATCGCAATGGAGCACAACTTAGGCCTGACCTGTGACCCTGTTGCTGGCCAAGTACAAGTACCATGCATCGAGCGTAACGGTATTGCCGCAGTAAAAGCCATTAACTCAACGCGTATGGCACTGCGACGCTCTTCTGCTCCTACTGTTTCTTTAGATAAAGTGATCGAAACAATGCTCGAAACAGGCAAAGACATGAACGCTAAATACCGAGAGACTTCTCAAGGTGGATTAGCGATCAAGGTTGTTTGTTAATCGCTTAACGGTAAATCTCTATTTAAAAGTCTAAGGGACACCTTAGACTTTTCTTCCAAAAAAGCGTGAGCAGAACGAATTGTGGCAGTCAAATTCGATAAGTGTGGAGCACAAGTAAGAATAGCACTTTGTTTGCGCAGATCGGAGGGAAACTATTTACAATTGTATAACTAAACCGTTATCATTTTTCAGTTACCCTTTCTCCCATATTAGGCATCTAATGAACAACGATAAACGCCCTCTGTATATCCCTTATGCAGGTCCTGCACTATTAAGCACCCCTCTTCTGAATAAAGGCAGCGCATTCACTGCTGAAGAGCGTAGCTCTTTTAACCTTGAAGGTTTGTTACCAGAAACAACCGAAACAATCCAAGAACAAGTAGGACGAGCATACAAACAATATTGTAATTTCGAAAATGATATGGATAAGCATATCTACCTTCGTAATATTCAGGATACCAATGAAACCCTTTTTTATCGTTTAGTTCAAAACCACATCTCTGAAATGATGCCTATCATTTACACGCCAACGGTTGGCGCAGCATGTGAGAACTTCTCAAATATTTATCGTCGTGGTCGGGGGCTATTTATTTCGTACCCGAACCGCGAACGTATCGATGACCTACTGAATAATGCGACAAACCACAACGTTAAAGTTATCGTGGTTACGGACGGTGAGCGCATTCTTGGCTTGGGAGACCAAGGCATCGGCGGCATGGGGATTCCAATTGGTAAGCTAGCTCTTTACACCGCTTGTGGTGGTATCAGCCCTGCCTACATGCTGCCAATTGTACTTGACGTGGGTACTAACAACCCTCAGCGACTGGCCGACCCAATGTACATGGGCTGGCGTCACCCTCGTATCACAGGGGCTGATTACGATGCGTTCGTTGAAGAATTCATTCAAGCCGTTCAACGCCGCTGGCCCGATGCTCTGGTTCAGTTCGAAGATTTCGCACAAAAGAACGCAATGCCGTTGCTTGAGCGTTACAAAGATCGTATCTGTTGTTTTAATGATGACATCCAAGGCACAGCTGCTGTGACGGTTGGTTCTCTGCTCGCAGCATGTAAAGCTGCAAACAGCAAACTTTCACAACAGCGCATTACCTTCTTGGGGGCAGGCTCTGCGGGTTGTGGTATTGCAGAAGCTATCATCGCGCAAATGGTGTCAGAAGGAATCAGTGACGCACAAGCTCGTTCTCAAGTTTACATGGTTGATCGCTGGGGCCTGCTACAGGAAGGTATGCAGAACTTGCTCGATTTCCAGCAACGCCTAGTACAAAACAACGCAAACACCCAAAACTGGGAAAGCGATGGCGCTGGTTTCTCCCTGCTCGATGTCATTCGTCATGCTAAACCAACGGTATTAGTGGGTGTTTCAGGTGCGCCAGGTCTATTCAGCAAAGAAGTCATCAAAGAGATGCACCTGCACTGTGAACGCCCTATCGTGTTTCCACTGTCTAACCCAACGAGCCGCGTTGAAGCGACACCCAACGATATTATTCGTTGGACGGATGGCCAAGCGCTAGTTGCAACTGGTAGCCCATTTGAACCAGTCACTCATAACGGTTCCACTTACCCAATTGCTCAGTGTAACAACAGCTACATTTTCCCTGGCATCGGCTTAGGAGTACTGGCTGTGAACGCTGCACGCATCACGGATGAAATGCTGATGGAATCAAGCCGTGCATTAGCAACGTGTTCTCCACTCGCCATCAATGGCTCAGGCGCCCTACTGCCGCCGTTGGAAGAGATCCACACCGTATCGAAGAAGATTGCGCTTGCCGTTGGTAAGAAAGCGATTGAACAAGGTGTTGCACTAGAGATCACAGAAGAAGCATTGCAACAAGCGATTAACCAGCACTTCTGGCAGCCGGTTTACCGTCGCTACAAGCGTACTGCATTCTAATTAATCGGACGAACCTTTCTTAACCTGAGCCTCTGCAATTGCAGGGGCTTTTTTCTTTCTGCTGTCTGTCTTTTTAACTGATTTTTCTCATTTTTATTTGGTATTATCGAACCCTCAAAAATGAATGCTCAGCCAAAGGGTTATGCCGAGAGTGAAATTTGATTCTCATAGTTACCGTAAATACTTACTAAAAACTTATCCGAAGCTAAAAACGTGTCTGTTTGGCGCTTTTCTGGTTTTCTTAGTTGGCTGCGCGTCGGTTATTGCCATTGATTACTGGGTTTCATGGCAGGCAAAAGATCGTATTATCTATGATATTGATGAAGTGCCTAAGGTGGACGTTGCTGTCGTATTAGGCACCAGTAAATATTTAGGGAGAACACTCAACGACTATTATAAATACCGAATTGAGTCCGCGATTGAGTTGTTTGAACATAAAAAGGTCAATCAGTTCCTACTCAGTGGTGACAACGCTCATCGTTCCTACAATGAACCTTGGACAATGAAACGTGATCTCTTGAGAGCGGGAGTTCCTGAGGAGCGCATCAACCTCGATTATGCGGGCTTTCGAACTTTGGATTCAATTGTTCGAGCTAAGAAGATATTTGATACCGATAACTTCCTGATCATTACTCAGAAGTTCCATTGTGAAAGAGCCCTGCTCATCGCAAGCTCTTACGATATTCATGCTCAATGTTTAGCCGTTTCAGGGCCGACTCATCATTCAGGATCAACCATACGTTTACGTGAAGTCTTTGCGCGCACCAAAGCGTTTCTTGATCTGTATATTATGGGGACGACACCAAAGTTTCTTGGTCCTAAAGAGCCCATCCAACCCAATCCAAAGCAGGAGCCGTTGCCAATTCCTAATCCTATTGCTGACCCCACTGCAAACCCTATTGCACACCCAGCCGAGACCGATATATAGAAAAAGACCTATGTGGAATTTGTTGCCCCACACTTCCCCCATTGTTAAGCAAAAATATACCAATACGCCTTAATTAACTTGGGTAACATTCTTCTAATAAAGTCTGACCCGGCATCAAATCAATATACCTCGTACCGAATAAGCACCACTCTTGATGTTAGGGCACCAATAAAACGAGGCTCTCAAATCGTACTTGGCATCAAACGCGTCCAACCTAGCAGCAACATTGAAGCACACAATATCCACACTAAGGTCGCTAACGAAAGTGTCGATACTAAGTTATAGCGATAACTAAACAGATACACAGCGCTAAGATAAGCGGCATAGGGCACTAGCGAAAACAGGCCAAACAGTGCTGTTGTGCGCAACTCCACCATGGTTTGTTCCGTGCCGACAATGTAGTGAGCAATCAGAGCAAAGGTCGGAAACAGCGGTACTAAACCAGAGATGTAAAAGCTCTTACTCTTCGACAGCAACGCAATCAATAAAACTGCGGCCGCACCCAGCAGGCATTTAAAGAACAACGAGATCATTTTTGTACGTTATCCACACAAATAAACAAAGGCGACTCAACCAGTTGCCATAAAAACGCCACACGTCAGATGTGCACGCGTGGCTCATAAACGAATCGAAACAATGTTCAGATTAGTGACTCAAGAACACCTGATTTCGCCCTGAGCGCTTGGCTTGGTATAGAGCCTCATCAGCGCGCTCAATGGTGTCAGCCACTCTATGGGGTTCCATCTCGGCAACGCCAATACTGCATGTCAGCGGATCACCGTGTATCCAAAGGTGTTGGCAAATTAACAATCGAATTTTTTCCGCTTTCAACAACGCTTCATCCGCTCCGATCTCAGGACAAAATACAATAAACTCTTCGCCGCCCCAACGCACTAACTTATCCGTTGCGCCAATCGAACGGCCGACCACCATACTGAACTCACGTAAAATATCATCACCCATTTGATGTCCGAATTTGTCATTCACATGCTTGAAGTAATCAATATCCATATACAACACCGTGAGCTTACCATGACCGAGCTTAACGTGTTGCGACTGCACTCCTAACCAATCTCGAATCGCGTGTCGATTAAGAGTGCCCGTTAATTCATCATAGTGTGCCATTTCAGAAAACTCATCATTTTGCTCTCTCAGATATTGATTCACATTTTCCAAATGGTGATGCCTTCTCTCAGCGATAATCATACGTTTACGTGCACTGTTCAGCTCTGAAAGTAAAAACACAATACCCGTGCTGACCCAAATGAACAATAAGCCTAAGAACAGGTTTTCTGCGGTAATGTACGAACCTTCAAACTCAATGCTGTCTATCACAATTCGGTGATGACCAAGTTTAGCTCCAGAGGCTGTAGCGAACTCAACCATGTTAACGTTTGAATATTCAGGGGCTGAATGCTCTAGTGAAATATTATTGTCGGCTAACCACCATGTCATCACCTGAAGATTAGCGATAGGGATTTCAATCACTCCACCATCCCCGTCAACAGAAAACTCTAGCCCATTGTACTTATGCGTGTACTCATCATCAGGAACAGAGTAAGCAGGGTTATAATTACGCAGATAAGTTCGTAAACGGCGACGAGAGTCACCCTCTGCTTGATACTCAATATTGAATCTAAAGAGGTGGTATTGGGAAAGGTCAAGGCCGCGGGTAATATCAGGATCGATATGAATCGATAGGCCGCAATAAGGCCAAGGATAGTCCGATTTTTTAAGTTCACAATCGAGAACATATTGGCCATTTTCATAGGACAATTCGGACGTGCTGGCTCCGTTATTAACTTGATCGTTGGTCGCCATAAATTTGTAATCATCCGGCGTAATCTCGGTTACCACACGATTCCCGTTCACACGGTAATACTGCACAATGGCAAACGTTGCGATAACTAAAAAGATAACTATCTTATGGGTCCATTTCACGTCTAAACTTCCAGATCAAGGTCCCAAAACCAGGGATTGAACGATATAAAACAAGTCAAGTATGTCGACATTTCTCATACTAATGATTTACTCAATAACGTTATACCATGCTTCAAAAAAATGTCATACCTTCATCTAAGGCGAGTGCTTACCATAACAACAATTCGGTAATATAGCGTATTAAATCAGGCTCTATTTGTTATACTCATCGCAAATCATCGTTAACCACAACGCTTGCTTACAACGTATGTTAGTCGACGAAATAATAATCAAAATACAACGAGTAATGTCATGTCTTTATTAGCAAAAGGAACGCTTAAAAAAATGAGTGCTTCGCTCGATGGTACGGTTACCTACCGTTTACCAATCGGTGAAGAGTTTGTCGAGCTAAACCCTCTGATGGGTAAAACCATCAACCTTACCCATACTGGCAATATTTTTTGTTGCTCATGCGGTAAAAAAACTAAGAAAAGCTACTCTCAGGGCCACTGTTTTGTCTGTATGAAAAAACTCGCAAGCTGTGATATGTGCATCATGAAACCAGAAACTTGTCACTACGATGAAGGCACTTGTCGTGAGCCTCAATGGGGTGAAGAAAACTGTATGGTTGACCATTTCGTTTACCTATCAAATACGTCTAGCCTTAAGGTCGGTATCACTCGCCATACTCAAATTCCAACACGCTGGATCGACCAAGGCGCCACTCAAGGCCTGCCTATATTGAAGGTAAAAACGCGTCAAATTTCCGGTCTGATTGAAGTTGAGTTAGCAAAATACATTGCCGACAAAACCAATTGGCGCACGCTGCTGAAAGGCGATAGTGATGATATGGCGTTGGTAGAAAAAGCCAAAGAACTGTTGCCATTAGTTGAGGATAAAATCCAAGAGATCAAAGCGACATTCGGTGAGGATGCTATCGAGGTTCTAAGCGAAAATGTCACTTCATTGAGCTATCCTGTTGAACAGCATCCAGTGAAGATCGTATCGAATAACTTTGACAAAAACCCAGAGGTGGCCGGTGTTCTACAAGGCATCAAAGGCCAATACCTTATTTTAGATACTGGTGTGATTAACATTCGTAAGTTTGGATCTTATGAAGTTGAAGTCTCTGCATAATGAGCACAACGTGTGCGCCTCAAAAATTGAGCGCACCATTACTCGTCGCTAGAATAGAATCGCTCTGAAGCCTGCAAACACTTCAGAGCATTTTATATGATCAAGACAATTTAGCTTGAGTGGTTGAAGTTAAAGGCTAAATTGTCACTTAAGCTCTGCATACGCAGTTCTTTCCACACGCTTTCGCTTGATAAAGCGACTGGTCCGTTAGGTTAACAAGTGCATCGATAGAAACTGCGCCTTCACAAGACCGGCTATCGCTGACTCCGATACTCACACTCACATTGAAACGAGTTTGCTCGCCAATTTTAAATTCGGTTTGATTAAATTGGTGGCAGATCTGATCGGATACTTGATGCGAAACTTTGGGTGATGCATTTGGAATAAAGACGATGAACTCTTCGCCCCCCATCGACCGGCAACCCCACCCACTTGCTCGACATTTCGCTTGGTAATATCAGCCAATACATTAATAACCTCATCACCAACCATGTGCCCGTATGTATCATTGATCAATTTAAAATCATCGATATCAAGCAGCATACATGCGAGATGTTCATCAGAAACAAGGTGTGCCCTAAACCATTCGTAAATCGCTCTGCGATTGAACAAATTGGTCATTTCATCGTAGTTCGCTTGATGTACCAATTGCTTTTCCAACAAGACCTTTTGAGTCACATCTTCAAGCACAACCTGAATGGCGACTTCCCCTTCCCAAGTGATCGCATTGTCGTAAATATTAAAAAATCGATGAATACCATCGAAGCCAATGTTTTCAACAACGGTACTCGTTCCCGATAACTCACC
The DNA here is from genome assembly GCF_050337445.1 of Vibrio minamisatsumaniensis. Taxonomy (NCBI): domain Bacteria; kingdom Pseudomonadati; phylum Pseudomonadota; class Gammaproteobacteria; order Vibrionales; family Vibrionaceae; genus Vibrio; species Vibrio minamisatsumaniensis. The sequence continues at coordinate 46,152 of NZ_JAKJSY010000029.1, forward strand.
AGAGACAATGGCTTGGTAATGTTTGCGGATGTCATTGGTATTGTTCTGTGGAATAAGATCGAGGATAGAGTCTAGCTGTAAAGCTTGCTCAATAGATTTTCCGCCTTGGAGTTTTACCCATGAGGGATTGGCCATTAACGGCTTGAAATCTCGGTGAACTATGATGCCCTGTGCTGACTGCATGATCATATCGTAGTACATTTGATCTTGCTTACGCACTAAATTTTGCAGCTCAATCGCAGGGGAAAGATCAATGACCGTCACTTGCAGTGCAGGCCGACCTTGCCACTCGGTCAGATGATCGATAGTAAACACCGTGAACTCTCTACCATTGCGATCAACATTGGTGTAAGTATGCCCTCTCGGTTCACGTTGTCCCGACATGGTGTCTCGGTAATTTTGACACGCCGCAACGTGATAATCTTCTGATATCAAATCCAGAAAGCTATTGCTATTGGTAAGCAGATCCTCAGGTGACTGATACCCATAGATGCGAGCATAATTAGCATCAACGCTAACAATATTCATATCTTGAATAATGATAACACCGTACGTGGATTCGAAATCTATTGAAGGCATTGCCAACTCCGCACTCTAACTACACTTCATATACTGGAACGTAACGACACAACCTGCCAACGCTATTACACTACTTCTCATGCGTTAGAGGCACTAATATTGCATGTAGTATATCGTACTGTTGCACACTTCTCTACAACTCAATCGCAATACAATGTATTAAAATCAGACAAGATTTTTATTGCCATTATTCGGCTCACATCTCAAAAATAAAGCATCTGGCGTTAAATGAGATTCCCGAACCAGTCGCAATCAAACGAACGATTCGCTTTCTGCCACTGATCCTAATTCAATAACTGGACCAAAACGGATCCCGAAATCGGCCCACAGATCTGATACATGAACTTTCGTGAAATAGTTGTTTTAATGAGACCACGCTTTTAAAAGGGGCGATTAATAACGGGACGAGCTAGATCGGGGAGTTAAATTAAAAAAGAGCCGACTTCCTACTCAATATTCATGAGAGACGTCTGCTCTTTGTTCGTTTTATTAGTGTAAAGGCGTTAGCGACTTCTTAAAACACTCTCCAGTACATTGAACAATAAGTCGATCTCTTCAATCGAGTTGTAATGCATACAACCAATACGCACCACCCCCTGCTCTTCAATACCCAGCTGTTTCACTAGCCCTAACGCGTAGAAATGCCCATTCCACACACAGATATTATGCTCGCCCAGTTTCTTAGCGATGAACTCTGGAGAGTGGTTATCAAAGGTGATGGCGAACGTTGGCGTTCTCAGGTTCGAATCAAACTCCGTCTTACCGTAGAGTTTTGCACCTTCCAGATCACCCAACCGTTTTAGGAAGTACTCACTCAGCTGGCTTTCATGCTTGTTATAAAGCGCGTAGCTTTGCTCTAAGCGAGAACGTAATGAGTCGGTAGGCTCACCAAACTGTGCCAAGTAATCAACCGCCGCAATCACACCCGCAAGGCCTTCGAAACTTTGTGTTCCTGTCTCAAATCGACCTGGGCCAATGTTAGTGGCAGGCTCAACCTTGTAAGGCTTTAACGTATGCAGCCATTGAGGTGCAATGTAAGCTATACCCACATGCGGGCCGAAGAACTTATACGCCGAACACGCTAAAAAGTCGCACTTCAGTTGTTGGACATCGATCAGATGGTGTGGAGCGTAATGCACGGCATCGACATACACCAGCGCGCCATGTTGGTGTGCAAGCTCAATAACTTTATCCATGTCGACAATCGAGCCTGTCGTATTCGAAGCAAACGTGACTGCGACAAGTTTGGTTTTCTCGTTAAGTAGTGACTCAAAATGCGCCATATCCAAACTGCAATCCGACTCGTCTACGCGAACTTGGCGAACAATCGCACCTTTATCGTCTGCCGCTTGCTGCCAACTCGATACATTTGAGTAATGGTCTAACGCGGTGACGATAACTTCATCACCCTCTTGCCAATCGCGGCTGATCGCTCGACTCAGTTGGAAAGTCAGCGAGGTCATGTTCGCGCCGAACACAACGTTGTCAGATGATTCCGCATTCAGTAGCGCTTGAACCGACTCTCGAGCTTGCTGCATCATACCTGTCGTTTTCTGGCTAGAAAAATAGTGACCGCCTAAGTTGGAATTAAAATGCCCTAGGTATTCGCTCATTGAAGCTAAAACATTCTCAGGCACTTGAGCACCGCCTGGGCCATCAAAGAAAGTAACTGGCTTGCCATTGTGATATTGGCCTAACGCGCTAAATTGCTGGCGTACATTATTAAGAATGAAGGACATTGCGCGCATCCTTAGCCGTTAGTACAAACACATCCATGTAACCCATCTCATCGTGGTCTATGGTGCGAATCGGTTGTGCGTTGTGCCACAGCTTACTGTCAGCAAGCATCGCGACTTCGCCATCTTCAAGTACTTTTCTAAAAAATGGCGCTTCGTGGCTATCTTGGTACAGCATCACTTCACCACCAACGATGTTGTGGCGAGTAACACCAATGATCGCGATGTGGTCAAAACCATCTTGGTGGACACCTTCGGGTGCAACCTGTGTCTCTTCAAAAATAGCGGCAATACGAATTTGATGAATTTCAATTTCTTGCCCGTCTTCAAGCCCATTGGTTTCAATAAAAAGCTCACACATCTCTTGCATACCTTCGCTGCTGAGAATTTGTGTTTCAATCGGCTCGAACTGACGAACGACGTCACCTTGAAAGTGATTAATGTCTTCAGACTGAACAAAGTTATGTTTGTCTAGCTCAACGACTTGTCCATGACTGAATTCAACCACTGAGTACCTTCTCAATCTGAACTGGCCATCCGCATGCTCTGTGCTTGGTAGCTGAGAGAATGAAGGTGACAACTCCTCAACCGCGTGGTTACTGAGGTGGGTAATATGTAGGGTATTTTCGTGAGCATGTAACATCATCGACTCCTTCATGATTGTTAATTAACTTTCGATATTTAACATTTTATTCACACTAAGGATACTTAAAGATCTTGCCAAATCAACATTAAACAATCATTTATCCCGTCATAATTAATAATTCAGACGCTAAATCCAGTAGATAAATAAAAATCAGTGTATGACACTAGAATAAAAGATGACCAACTCTTAAAACTAGCACACCCCACTAGCTAGTTATAAATCCCTACAAATTTAAATTTAACGATATTATTAACTGACAAGCCATGTTTCATATTGTGTCAGCCCTTTCGCTTCAATACGCCAGCCCCCTTGCATGAGTTCAGCCCTCACTCTCGCCATCATTCATTTCTATGCTTTTGCACAACGAAATACGACCTACCTATCAATTGCCAAGCTATTGATTATTTACACAACAAACTGAAATTGGTTAATTTATGAGTACGCCAGAAACCAAACGCCTTTGCTTGCGCGTCTGGAACAGGTCGAGTTCAGGGGGAACTCGATCGCCCTCAAATGGCTCATTTCTTTTAGAAGAGCAACTTGATAGTTCTTTTAGTCTCGAAGATGTCGAAGTGGAATTTGCTCGGTGGTAACAGAAAACCAGAGTGTAAAGCATTTGAAATCGACGATGACACAGCGTATGCCTTTAAGATAATCAATACGACTTTCAAAGCTCTGGATTTAAAGGTTTTTATAACAGTTAAGAGCTAATCGTTGTACGGTTTGAATATGAAGGAATAGTTTAGGGGATTACAAGCCCCCCTAAACACCATAGATAAGAAGCCTCGTTTAAGACAACTGCTAGCATCATTCATTGACGATACTAGCTAACTATGAACTTTAATTTAACGGCTAAGGCTCAAAAGTACATTGGCGGTAAGCAGAACATAAATCGTTCTGCATAACATGGAATTTTAGTTTAATCCGAGATGGTTCTTTATCCAACTGTTGCAGTATTTTTCTATTCGCCATAATTCCTGAGAAGATATTGATCGATATGTAGAGTTGTCTTCAAACTTAGTAATTTTTGACTTATTTCTGTTAGATAACACAGGAGATGAACTACTCCATGATTCAAAAGCAAAACTATAAAAGTAATATGCCGCTTCATTCTTTCCAAGTTCAAGTAATAAATCAGCTAGCCAAAAAGATGCATAGCCTAAATTTATAAGCCTGTTGTATGAATCACTCTCAAACAAGTAGTAGAATGACTTAGCATAACAAACTAAGGCACCATCCATATCTCTACTTAGATACATACATTTTCCTACATTACCAAGCATTGGACCATCACTCGACTTGGTTATGTTGTCTGTGGATAGAAGTTCTTCAATACTTGTTGCACCTCTAAAATACTTTAAAGATTTTTTAATATCTTCCAGGTTACCACTATCTCGTTGTGAAAGAGCAAGAGTATGAGCAATATTATACTTRTCATCTTGCTTTGCTTTTTCTAGTAAATACAATGCTTCCTCACATGTATTTATTGCTTGAGAGTAATCACATTTAAACCAATACATATAAGACTTCATGTCACACAGTCTAATATAAGCTTCTTCTTTATTATCAATAATATTTTCATATGTAGTAATATAAT
>NZ_JAKJSY010000187.1:0-703 GCF_050337445.1 Vibrio minamisatsumaniensis
AATCCGCTTGGTGCTGATGCGAGTGCTTTGCTGTATAGCATCATCGAGACGGCGAAAGCGAACGGACTGATACTCTACGATTACATGGTCAAATGTATGAAAGAACTGGTAAAGCCAGAGCCTGATATTAACTCTCTTCTGCCTTGGAACGTCTCACACTGAAATTAAAACGCCCCGTGGGATTATGGGGCGCATACGCAAGGCAAAGGTAAGTCAGGCAAAGCAGATAAGGCGCTGGCCAAAATCCAGAAGCTCTATGGGATAGAATCCCGCTTAAAAGGAGAGTCTGCTGAAAAAAGAAAAGCTGAACGTCAGCAGCATGCCAAGCCGATACTGGATGAGTTGTACGAGTGGATGACAACTCAACAAGTGATGGAGTCTAGCCCGCTGGGTAAAGCGATAAATGATCTGCTCCAGTTAGACTGGACACCGCATTAAGCTACATATTGTTTTTCAAAGTTAACTGGGCTTAGATACCCAAGAGCACTGTGCCTTCTTGTTCGATTATAATCAACTTCAATGTATTCAAAAAGCGCTTGGCGCATCTCTTCTCGGGTCATTATCGGCTCGTATTAGACGGCTTCTACTTTCATTGAGTGGAAAAAGCTTTCAACACAGGCGTTATCCCAACAATTCCCCTTCCTACTCATGCTTTGTTTTAGATTATGAGCTGCGATTAAATCTCGGTAGTCTTTTGAGCAAT
>NZ_JAKJSY010000188.1:0-697 GCF_050337445.1 Vibrio minamisatsumaniensis
ATATAATGTGGAATTATTTATTTGTTTTACYAAGAAGATTCAAACTATTGCTAATAAAAATGGCTATACGCTCGAAAGAATTGACTTTAGTGCTAGCAAAACAGAACTCTGGCAATTTGGACAAAAGCTACTCTTATCTAGAGCGAGTAGAAAAATACCGATTGATGTGTTTTTATCCAAATTAAAAGGCCGAAGTGATGATGAAATAAAATATTTACTCAGTAATGAATATCAAGATTATTTTATCTAGCAAACGGCTTGGGGCTTTGTTGAGGCGCTCATTAAATCATCAATTTTGATTTGATCGCATCTTCCTTTATCCTTGTCAAACCTCATAGATTGTTGACCTAAAATCATGTCTCACAAACACAATTTATCCAAACGACACCACTTCAAAAAATACGGTTCTGTCGCAAATATAGTTAGAGGCGTGACAGACCCATCCTACAGATACAATTATACTGCGAGTGCGTAGAATCGTTCAAAGGCCGTCTGCCCTTCAACATCTATCTGGTCTTGTTTCAACATCGTCCACATTTCTCGTCCGTGCAAACTTGCCAAGGCTCCTTCCATTGATTTCCAACCCAGCGCTTGACGCGTTTTCTGYTTCACCCAACGRTGACTCTGCTCAACGATATTGTTCAGATATTTAATGTCTAATATCTCTACCAGTGAGAGCATAAAGTAACCCGTCAAC
>NZ_JAKJSY010000189.1:0-676 GCF_050337445.1 Vibrio minamisatsumaniensis
TACGCTATGTTGAAGATGGGCATTTATCTATCGACAACAACCGAGCAGAGCGCGCAATCAAATCGCTGGTCATTGGCAGAAAAAATTGGTTATTCTCGACGAATCCGCTTGGTGCTGATGCGAGTGCTTTGCTGTATAGCATCATCGAGACGGCGAAAGCGAACGGACTGATACTCTACGATTACATGGTCAAATGTATGAAAGAACTGGCAAAGCCAGAGCCTGATATTAACTCTCTTCTGCCTTGGAACGTCTCACACTGAAATTAAAACGCCCCGTGGGATTATGGGGCGCATACGAAAATCGCATTCAAATGCTCAACAGAACACATACAAACAACACCATTGATTGATCTAAAAAATAACAACTATGTTCAAGATGCTTACACTGATTCTGTCACTCAAAATGACCAGCTAACCACCATCATTTCACATTGGAGATCGAGCATGATCGTAGAATGATAAATTCACACCTCTTCCCGATAATGCCCCACCCCACATTCACTCGATAAAATAAAAAGCCGCTTACTTTGAAGTGACCCCATAAAGTTGGACATTTCTGTTAAGCGGCTTTCAAGGCCTGAGTTCGATATTCTATCGGAGTCAGGCCTTTTAGTTTCACTTTTATACGTTTGGTATTGTAGTACTCGATGTATTCTTTAATTTTCTCTATCAGT
>NZ_JAKJSY010000190.1:0-646 GCF_050337445.1 Vibrio minamisatsumaniensis
CTTTATAAAGTTATCTYTATTTTCTTTATAGAAATTGCCATTTGCTAATGCAGCACGAATGAGGTTAATCGCATTCGAAATATTTTCTTTATTTATCTTCTTTCCATCGAATAGCGCTGGGTAAAAATTCAGATGAACGCTAAGCTCTTGCTCGTTAACAACCTGAAGCGTTTCAATGGTCGGCACATCCATCACTGACGCATAAAAATCATTAAAATTAACAACTTGCTCTGAACAATCGACAAATATTCCTGGAATAAAGCTGAAGTTTGGCGTGTTACCATTTGGCGTCAATGTAAAAGTATTACCGATACCACCGATCGCCATACCTGTATTTTCTGGTGTCGTAGAAATTGGCGTGTACCAAGGTTGAATAAATTCAACTGCGTCGCCCTTTTTACACAAGTGTTCTGAATTTCCTGAATAGCTTGAATATGGAATTTTATTATTCATGTTAAAACCGCCATTGAATATTTTTTTCTTCTTGTTAATATCTTTCAAAAATGGAGACATCAACATGTTTAAAATTATAAATGAAAAATTTGGAAATATTGACTCTGTCACATTAATAAATCAGCAGCATGGTATAGAACTTCAAATAATCAATGGGTTTGGTGCTGTTATAAATAAATACATTGTAAATAAC
>NZ_JAKJSY010000191.1:0-636 GCF_050337445.1 Vibrio minamisatsumaniensis
GATTTACGCTGTCCAGGAAACTTCATATGAAAAATACAGTGAAAAAATTTTGCCGCATAATATCACATTTTAATTCTGTTTCTTTCATTATTATTACATTTTGAATCACCTGCACAATGACTGTACAGGTGATTCGATGTCTCTATTCGATTGGGGCTAACGTCGCGGGGTCAACATAAGCCTTTGTTCCCCACAATGGCACGGTGGACAGGCTGTGTTTGAAACTACCCTCGGTCTCTTTAGTGGTGTAAGACAAGTAGAGTAGCGTTTGATTCTCTGCATCATAAATACGTCTGACTTTCATCGTTTTGAAGAAAATACTTTTCGACTGCTTGAATACCACTTCACCTGATTCACTCTTGTCAATTGTTGCAATCATTTCAGGTGTAATATCACCCGTTTGACGACAAGAAATAGAACTATCACTCGGATCTGAAAGGCTAAGGTTTGCTTCGATTGATGCGATATGACAAGTCACACCGGTGATTTTATCATCGTCTAACGAAGATATTTTGATGTCCTTATATGTAAGAAAAATCTTACCAAGTGACACCTAATAAATATTGATCTGCTCCAGTTAGACTGGACACCGCATTAAGCTACATATTGTTTTTCAAAGTTAACTGGGCTTAGATA
>NZ_JAKJSY010000192.1:0-616 GCF_050337445.1 Vibrio minamisatsumaniensis
TGTTTATATTCAGCTTCAACATTTATTGATTTAAATGATTTTTTTATTTTCGCTATTTTATTATCTCTTCTTTTTATTGTGTTTAAATCTAAAACCTTAAATAAATAATGTAAGTCAAAGTAGCCACTTGGTTTTATTTTTGTCAGAATGAACAACTTTACAGTTCTAACATCAGAGATGGTTTTTAAATCAGATATTTCAAGTCTATTAAACCCAGAATCTTTTACGTTTCTCTTGTATTGTTTTGAAAGTTTGAAATGAATTTCATTACCAAGTGTCTTTATTTCATGGAAAAAAGGACTTTTTAATTCGTTAATGAAACTTATTATTTTACTTACTGATAAATCTCTTCTGTTTAAAATACTACTTTCACCAAGTAAACCTTTTATATTAAAGTTATGATCTGCTTCTTTTTTTGTGTTTCTATAAATCATTGTTGCATATGCGAGTATTGTAATAAACAACTTCATTTCAGAGTTGTTTTTATAGTCAAATAATGCGTAATGTAGTGGGTTTTTTCTATTCATAATTTCGTGTGGTATTGTTAAGTATTCAATCATTTTAATTTCCTTTTAGTTGTTGTTTAAACTTCAAAGGAATAATGATTATAATATAC